>QHVY01000241.1:3501-8538 GCA_003223695.1 Acidobacteriota bacterium | reverse complement strand
ACACTCGACGACATTGTGAAGACCTGGTACGGAGTCGGCTCACTCGGTGAGAGCTCCAACGGCTCGCTCGAGATCCGACCGCGCAGCAGTCCGGCGAAAGGGGCAACTGCCGACGATGTGAGCGTCTCGCTCACCACCACGGTTTCAAGCAAAACATTCAATGCTTCACCGAATGCAGCCGCCGGCGCGCTGGCTGAGTACATTCCGGGAATCATGTTCCAGAACTTCGTCGGCCGAGCCCTCGACTCCGCGCATGCCGCGACGATCCTCGGACTCCAGCAGATCGAACAATCGAGCGACAAGCGCACGAACCTCGGCGTGATGGAGGCTTCCGGACAGCCGGCAAGCGTGCTGATCTCGGTGTTCGACGGCGCAGGCAAGAAGCTGCTCGACGTCCCGATGGCTCTCGCCGGCGGCCAGCACGTGCAGCTCAACTCATTCCTGGCTCAGAACAAGATCTCGATGACCAACGGCCACATCGAAGTGCAAGCCACGAGCGGCGAGGGCAAGATCATGGCCTATGCCTCGGTGGTCGACAACAAGAGCGGCGATCCGATCTTCGTCTCCGGCGTGCCGCTGGGCCAGAACGCCTCGAACAATTTCGTGCTGCTCGGTGCTGCCGATCTGAACACGCCGAATGCGGCGTGGCGCACCTCAATGTCGATCCTCAATCCCACGACGAGCGTGCAGACCGCTCAGTTGACTTTGTATCCGCTGAGCGGCGGAGGGGCGACGCAGGGAGCAACGCTGTCGATCAATCCGGGCGAGGTCAAACGCCTCGATAACACGCTGCCGACAGTCTTCGGTGTGACGAACACCGGCGGGGCGATCCATGTCACGACAGCATCGCCAGTGCCGCTCGTTGTCAGCGGGCAGACATACAACCTCACTTCGAACGGATCGTTCAGTCAACTCTTGAACGTGGTGACGCCGGCCGATGCCATCGGCAAAGGTGATGCTCCTCTGCAGGTTTTGCAGGCCGAGCAGTCGGTCAGGGCGCGGGTGAATCTGGGGATCGGCGAAGTGACCGGCAATCCCGCTACCGTCGAGGTCACGCTGTTTCTCCCCGACTCGAAGGTCGCGCCGAGCACCCAGATCCCGCTGCCGGCGAACGGCTTCATTCAGATCCCGGTCATCGAGAGCTTCGGATTGACCAACGTCTACAACGCGCGCATCAGCCTGCGCGTCGTCGATGGAACGGGAAAGATCGGCGCGTATGGCTCGGTCATCGACATGGCCACGCAGGCGCCAGTCGGCATTCCAGCGCAACACTGAGTGAAAAGGGGGCGGGCTGTTTCCTAGCCCGCCCTTGTCGCTTTGATCAGCGCTTCCATGTGATCGAGATAGCGCTCGAGCGCGCGACGTCCCGACGCGGTCAGCGAATACTCCGTCCGCGGCACGCGGCCTTCGAATGATTTCTTCATCGTCAGGTAATTCGCTTCCTCGAGTTTTCTCGTGTGCACGCTGACGTTTCCGTCGGTCGTTTTCAGAATCGCCTTCAACTCGTTGAACGAGAGGCTCGGATTGACGGCGAGCGCGCTGACGATCGCCAGGCGAGTTTTCTCGTGGATGAGACGATCGAAATCGGGGACCTGAGTCTCGACGACTTTTCGCGCAGTCTTAGCCGCCATAGTTCCTCGCGATGATCAGACCGAAGATGATGTGCAGCACTCCAAAGGCGGCGCCGAGGAGGAGGTTGGCGACGGCGAGTGGGACGAACGCGGCGACGGCGCCGAAGAGCATGAATCCGACTCCCATCACTGGAATCACCCGGATGGAAAACGCGCCGCTGCTGACGAAGGCCGCGCCGTACAGCAGCAGCCAGACCGCCGGCAACACGTCCACGGCGCCGCTCCTCACTATAGTAACCGTTAATATAGCTCCGGCGATGAGTGGGGCGAAGTAGCTGACGAAGAATCGCCGCCCGGCGCCGGACATGAATCGCGCTCCCGACCGACGTGCTTTCTGCCACATGGAAACGGCGCCGATCACGGCGGCCACAGCGGCCTCGATGAGCCAGACACTCAGCCAGCGGCGCGGATTCCAGACGGTCATCGGCTCCGCGATCGCCGCGGTCGCGAGCGCGCTCAGTCCGATCGCGAATCCGCCCCAGCCCGGGATCGATGTGAACGCGCTGGCACGCTCCATCGCGTCGCGGATATAGCGGAGGTTGTCGACGGCGTAGTCGCGGAGGGCGTCGGGCATCTTTCAATCATCATACCGCCATCGATGTGGAGCCGACTCTCAGTCGGCTCGAGCGCCGCTATCGACGTGGAGCCGACTCTCAGTCGGCTCGGGCGCCGCTATCGACGTGGAGCCGACTCTCAGTCGGCTCGAGCGCCGCTATCGACGTGGAGCCGACTCTCAGTCGGCTCGAGCGCCGCTATCGACGTGGAGCCGACTCTCAGTCGGCTCGGGCGCCGGCTAAGAGCCGGCGCTACGTTCGCATCAACTAACCGCTGCCTCGCGGTCGACGAACCACCACGTCTCCACTCCCCGGGTGACGAGGGCGATCGGATAGTCCGCTCCGGCGCGAACTTCCTGAAGAATCGGCCGCTTACTCGCCCCGGCAACGAGCACCATCCGCAAACCGGCAGCGCGGAGCACCGGCTTCGTCAGCGTCACGCGCCACGAATTCATTTTCGGAACGAACACCGCCGCCGCGATGCGATTCTCCACCGTCAGCACGTCGGTTCCCGGAAAAAGCGACGCGGTATGGCCGTCGTCACCCATGCCGAGGAGGGCGATGTCCAGTCGCTCGATTTTGAGCTCGCGCCATTCGCGCTCGAATTCGTCGGCGGTGCGCGCCGGATCATCCAGCTCGGTTTTGAACCGAAGGAATCGCTCAGGTTTCAGCGCCTTCTCGATCATGCCCGCATTCGACTGGGGATCATCGATCGGCACATAGCGTTCGTCGACGAGCACCCAGGTGATCGGCTTCTTTCGCAACTCGGAGTTTTGACCGAGGAGCTCGTAAAGAGGCTTGGGAGTGGAGCCGCCGGAAAGGGCGATCGTTTGCGCGCCCGCGTCGATGCGCTGGATGAGCGTGCGGGCGGCGGCCTGAATCAGATCGGCGGCGTTGTCGAAGATGCGCAGGTTCATTGCTTGTTGTCACGCCGGGCGTAGCGAGGCGCCTGGAGGGAAGGGCGGCTCGCCACCGGCACCACCAGGCCCCTCGCTGACGCTCAGGGTGACATCGCTTTCATGCGAGCGGCGGTCTGAATCAGATCGGCGGCGTTGTCGAAGATGCGGAGGTTCATTGGCCCTCACCCGGCCCTTCGGGCCACCCTCTCCCATCGGGAGAGGGCACTCGATGCGTGCGATCCTTCTCCCATCGGGAGAAGGTGCCGCGAAGCGGCGGATGAGGGGGCCGTTCATGCCGCGACGCGATTCGCCAAACGCGAGGCTACCGGCAGCACTTTCAGCAGCACCTGATCGCCACGGGCCCGCTTGAGCTGCTTGACGATCAGCGCATCCAGCTCGCATGGAACCGCTCGCGTAACCGACTCGGGCATGGAGACAATGCCGTCGACGGTGGTCATCAGGACGCCGCGGTCGCGATCGCGGTTGATGAACGCGCATGAGCCGTCCTCAAATCCGATCTCCACGTACGTGATGCCGCCGATTTCCTTCTCCTGCCGGCGACGCTCGATCCGATAGTCGATCGCGCCGAGGGGCCCTTCGACTTTTCCCTGGGCGTCGACTTCGTGCCCGACTTGCGCGCTGATCCACGCGGCATAAAGCAGCGCCTCGACCGATTCACCGAAGAAGCCCGAGCCGGACGTACCCGCGGCCACGCGCACCCGGCGAATCGTCTCCAAACGGCCGCGCATGTGCGGCGGATCGAAGACGGACGCTGTCGCCGTGCGCCATTCTTCGAGCCGCACCCAGTTCAGGTCGGCGGGAGTGGTCGTCGTCTTCTCCGCGACGCGATTGACCAGCATTAAGTCCGCAGGCGAATCGAAATTCACCGAATCGATGATGAGCCGATCGGCCGGCTCGAGAAGCGTCTCGACGTATTCCTCGTGTTCGTTGGGCAGATCGCGGAGCCACCACACCGCAACAGGCATATCGGGAATCAGCAACGCATTAACGAGCGGCGGCACGCGGTGACTGCGATCTCCTCAGTTCGCGCTGATCCACGCCTGAATCTCCGGCCGCGCCGCGGCATCCGCGCGGACCACGATCGTTCGTTGCGGTACTGCCGCGCTGGCACGGCCGAGCGTTTCGCTCGCTTTCGTATGCAGTTCAGAGTTAGAAGTGTGCGCTACGACGTTCCAGAGCGCGGCGCGCGTCAGCGCATCGTCGGCGACCTGCTTGCTGCTCCGCCAGAGCTCTGCGAGATTTTTCTCGATTGCGTTTGGATCGACGGCGACGTCTGCATGCAATGCTTCCAGACTCATGGTCGCCTCCATTTGCGGCCGTCGCGCTCGATCAGCTGATCGGCGCATTCCGGACCCCACGATCCGGCAGGATAAAAATCGGGCGGGCGGGCGTCGGAGCTCCATGCATTCAGCAGCGGATCGAGCCACGACCACGCGGTCTCCACCTCATCACGCCGCGCGAACAGCGTGGAGTCGCCGAGCATCGTCTCGAGCAGGAGCCGTTCGTATGCCTCCGGCGGTTCGGCGCCGAACGATGTCGCATAGCGAAACTCCATCGTCACTGGTGCCGTACGCACCGACGGGCCGGGAACCTTCGAATCGAATTTCAACGAGATTCCTTCGTCAGGCTGAATGCGGATGGCCAGGACATTCGGCGCCGTCTGCACTCCGCGAACTTTTTTCCAGAGCGGATAGGGGGCTGGCCGGAAATGAATGGAGATGTCTGTGACGCGCTTCGGAAGGCGCTTCCCTGCGCGGATGTAGAACGGCACATCGGCCCAGCGCCAGTTGTCGACAAAGATCTTCATCGCCGCGTAAGTCTCGACTTTCGAATCGGGACTCACGTTCGGCTCTTTTCGATAGGCGATTGCCTTTTCGCCGAGTACTGAGCCGTCGGTGTACTGGCCGCGAACGGCGTTCTCCTCTTCGCGCT
>QHVY01000241.1:224-3272 GCA_003223695.1 Acidobacteriota bacterium | reverse complement strand
AACGGCTCGAAGATGCCATTCGCAAAACGCAGAACGAGCAGGTTCTGTACCGTTTCTTTGCCGAGGTAATGATCGATGCGGAAGACCTGTCGTTCGCGGAAAGTGGTCACGGCGACGCGATTCAGCTCTCTCGCCGATTGCAGATCGTGCCCGAACGGCTTCTCGATGATGACGCGCGTGAACGGACCGCCGCCCTCCGGATCAGTGACCATCTTCTCCGCGCCGAGCAGCTCCGAGATGACGGGAAAGAATTGCGGCGGCACGGCGAGGTAGTAGATCCGCCGCCCACCCGTCCCACGCGTGCGATCGCATTCCTGCAGTTTCTGATTCAGCTTGGAGTAGGCCTGCGGCTCGCCGAAATCACCCCGGACGTAGAAAAGGCCCTTGGCGAAGTTCTCCCACACCGCATCGTCGACCGGACGCGTGCGAGCGAACTTGTCGCATGCTTCGCGCATGGCCATTCGAAACGCGTCGTCGGTGTAGTCGGGCCGCGCGAAGCCGATGATCGTCTGTCCCGCAGGCAGGAGGCCGTCGTGCGCCAGCGAGTAGAGCGCCGGCAAGAGCTTGCGCCCGGTCAGGTCGCCCGAGGCGCCGAAGATGACGAGACAGGATGCGTCGGGAACACGCTCCTGCTCCAACCCTTCACGGAGAGGATTGACGGCCAAAGCTTGTGCGGGTGCGGCGACCGACATTGGATTCGAAGATTGTATAGGAACGAGGAATGTTGAATGTTGAATGTTGAATGGACCCCAGTTGCAGATTTTCATTCAACATTCAACATTTAACATTTAACATTCCCGTCCATGCCTCGCGTGGCGATCATCCGCGGTCTCCGCACTCCTTTCGCAAAATCGGGAACGTCGTACGCGCGGCTCACCGCGCTCGACCTTGGGAAACTGGCGGTGTCGGAGCTGATCGAGCGGAGTGAAATCGATCCGAAAACCGTGCAGGAAGTCATCTTCGGGAATGTGATCCCATCAGTCAAAGCTCCCAACATCGCCCGCGAAATCGTCCTCGGCACCGGCCTGCCGCGCCAGATTCCCGGGTACACGGTCGGGAAAGCGTGCGCCTCGGCAAATCAGGCAATCGCTGCCGCGGCGGACATGATCTACCGCGGCTACGCGGACACAGTGATCGCCGGCGGCTCGGAATCGCTCTCCGATGTACCGATTCTGTTTTCGCGAAATATGGCCGAGGCGTTCACGGGTGCGGCGAAGGCGAAGGGCGTGGCGGGGAAGCTCGGCGCATTCAAGAGAGTGCGGCCGAAAGATCTCGTGCCCGACACGCCCGCCATCGCCGAGTCGGCGACCGGCCTAACGATGGGCGAATCAGCGGAGAAGATGGCCAAGGAAAATCACATTTCGCGCGAGGCACAGGACAAGTTTGCTTTGCAGAGCCACCAACGCGCCGCTGCAGCCACGTCGAGCGGGCGATTCAAAGACGAAGAAATGACCGTCGTCGTACCGCCGTCGTACGATACGATCGTCGAATCCGACAATCTGATTCGATCCGACTCGACGCTCGAGGCGCTGTCGAAGCTTCGCCCGGTGTTCGATCGCAAATACGGCACGATCACCGCCGGAAATTCATCGCCGCTGACCGACGGCGCCGCCGCGGTGCTGCTGATGTCGGAGGAGAAAGCAAAGGCGGAAGGATTCAAGCCGATTGGATATCTGAAGAGCTACGCGTTCGCGGCGACCGATCCGTTTGATCAACTGCTGCAGGGACCGGTCTTCGCGCTGCCGGTGGCGCTCGAACGCGCCGGCATCGCCCTCAAAGACATCGGCGTCATTGAGATGCACGAGGCATTCGCGGCGCAGGTTCTATCGAACATTCAATGGATGGGATCGAAAAAGATCGCGCAGGAGAAGCTCGGCCGCAGCGAGCCGGTCGGCGATATCGATCCGGAGAAGATCAACCGCACCGGCGGATCGATCGCGTTAGGTCATCCGTTCGGCGCCACCGGCTCCCGTATTGTGACCACCGTCTGCAACGAGCTGCAGCGCACCGGCGAGCAATACGGGCTCGTAACGGTTTGTGCGGCGGGCGGGATGGGCGTGGCGATGGTGTTGGAGCGGGAATAGCGCGCTACGTTCCCTGACACCGGATCCCGTTGCCTTCGATCTGCTTGATGCAGATTGCAGGAATGTGAATGATGTTTCTGTCGATCCAAACCTCTTCGCCTTTTGGCACGGCGAACACATACGTCATTGCCGGAGCGAACTCGGGATCGGTGACCACCAGAATCTCCGCCTTCGCGGACGAGACTGTGTACATGACCCCGTGAATTGGCCACATGCGCAGCCAGTCGCCTTGGAATTGAATTTCCAGGAACTTGATCGCCGTATGTCTCGCTGGAACGCCAAAGGGCATGGGGAGCCTCTCCGATGAGGAGTGCTCGCAGAACTACTTTTCCCTACCCTCTTCAATGGTGGTCATCGGCGGCGTAGAGCGCGAGCGGAACGAACGCCAGAAACCATGCCGCCAGGGCAGCTATAGGATCATACAATTGTTTGATTCCCACCGAAGTCATCCGCGCCGTCTGAGTGGTTGTGCGGCGGGAGTCAATTTCGACCATGGTCGTTGACCATGGTACGATCGCTCGCATGAAAGAGATCCCGATCTCGAAATTCAAGGCAACCTGCCTGGCAGTGCTCGAGAACGTGCGCAAGACCCGAAGGCCTGTCCGCGTCACCCGATTCGGGAAACCTGTGGCTGAAGTGATTCCTCCCGCGCCACAGGCGCAAAAACAGATCCTGGGATTTATGGCCGGCCGAGGAAAAATTCACGGCGACATCGTTCATGCCACTCCGTGGCTCGAAGCCGACAGGAATCGCCGAAAGTGAAGCTCCTTCTCGATACGCATATTCTCCTTTGGAGCGCGTTCGAGCCGCGCAGACTCTCGCCACGGGTGCGCCGGCTGTTGGAGAGACCATCGACGGAGCGATGGCTGTCGCCGATCACTTCATGGGAGGCTCGCCTTCTCGTTGAAAGTGGCCATGTGCGCATCGATTTCACATTCGACGAGTGGTTCGCCGGAGTCACCGC
>QHVY01000241.1:0-162 GCA_003223695.1 Acidobacteriota bacterium | reverse complement strand
GGCTACAGCTCGATTCTATGGACTTCGACTGGTGACCGCGGACGAACGGCTGCTCGAGGGAACAGGGTTTTCGACGTTGTCGAATTAACCACAGAGGGGACGAAGAGGACGAAGACATCTCCGCCCTCTCCGTCCTCTCTGTGGTGAACTAAAATGACTTCG
>QHVY01000240.1 GCA_003223695.1 Acidobacteriota bacterium | reverse complement strand
CACTGCGCAGCTCTCGCGAAGGTGAGACTGCAACGGTGGCATCGAATGAGCGCAGCCCAAGCGGATCGGATGCATTGAAGCGCAATCCCGCAGCGATTTTCGTTTTATATCCTTCGACAACCGGATAGATCGAACCGAGCCGCACGCGTGCGAATGGGTGATACGGACCAGAGTACGTGGTCACCTTATCCAGGTTCACGCGCGCGGGCGAGCCGGCGTTCCACTCTTTCACGATCGGGTGCTTCTCCACCACCTGCTGTCCGAGGTATTCGATTGCGTTGACATCCTCGGTCGTTTTGATCGGAATGCGAACAGGGACGAATCCTTTTGCCGCGTAGTGATACGCGATCAGCTCGTGATCGGACATCGGAATCGGCCGAAAGAGTCCTGTTTCGACGTTGCTGACTGCTTCCATCTTTTTATTCTGCAAGTCGTAACGAAAAACGTTCGAGACGCCGGTGTAGTACGACGTGCCGTAGAGATAGCGTCCGTCCGGCGAGAAGACGAAGTTCGACGGTATGTTGTTCTCGAATTCGTGAAGCACATCGACTTTCGAATTTCCGTGCAGAAGGGCGTCGACGTCCGCCTTGACGAGTTGCACACGGCCGGTGACATCGATCATCGAGGCGCTGAGCGTCTTTCCATCCGGCGAGAGATCGATGTCGTAGATGTCGTGGCCGTAGTCGAGAGTGAGGATCGTTTTCCATTTGTCGTAAGGCTTCGGAATGACGACGAGAATCGAGCGGCCGTTGTGATGCTGGATCGCCCAGATCGATTGATCGACAGGATTGACGACCAGGTCGCCTGCCCGGCAATTCTTCAACAGCATTCGCCGCCGGCCGCTGTTGAGATCGAGCTCGTTCAGATCGCGCCAGCCTCGGGAGTTGTTCGTCGTGTAGAAAATCTTGCGGCCCTTTGGATCGTAGGCCATCGACGTGACGAAGTAGAGCGCCGGGGCGACGACATCGGTCAGCGGCGTCATCTCTCCCGTCGTGACATTGATGGCCACGATCTGCGCTGGCCTGGCGGGCCGATTGATCGCCGCGTAGAGCAGGTTGCGATCGGGATCGTAGAAGCTGCGGGAGACGGAACCGAGAATTGCGCGGTTGATGCGTGTTTCGGGCGTGACCGGATACTGCCGGATCCGCGCGAGGTTGGCCTTCTGCCACTCATGCTCCCACGCGATCCAGCGTTGCCATTCAGCATCGAGCGTCGTACCGAAGACATTCTCGAATTGTGATGCGAAGTAGCGCTTACTTCCGGGACTGCGATTGACCCAGGCGATGACTTTTTCCGGACCGAACTTCATGGCCAGATAACTCATGAAGCGCGTGCCGTAGAGATACGAGTTCTGTCCGATTTGAAAATCGATCGTCGTGCCTTCCGACTCGAGACCGACGACATCGTAGAAGTACGCGTTCTCATCGACCATTGTGCGAAAGACCATTTCGTCGTAGCCGCCTAACGCGCGTCCGACGCCGCCGGCCATCCACGTTTCCAGAAACACGGCGATTCCCTCGTGATACCACCTCGGCGAATACCATCGCGGGCTCGCCAGGTAGCTGTAGAGCATCGACAACGGCTCTTCTTTGATCGGCGCAACTTTGCCGTGGAAGATTCGACGGAACATCACATCGCTGTCGGCGGCCTTGTCCGTGGCCACGACGTGAACGAGCTCGTGATGCATCAGCCAGTTCATCCGCTCATTCGACGGCATGACGTCGTAAACGTAGTCGAATGGCTCGATGCCGATGCTGATGTAGTTCCAGGGAACGGTCGACGTGCCGCCGTGGCCGTAGTCGCCGAAGTCCTGCATGAGGATGACGACGGGCTCGGAGGGGTCGTAGCCGAAAAGCTTGCGGTGAAAGGCGAGAGAGTTTTCGAAGGAGCGCGCGAGATGATAGGACAAATATTCGTGCGCTTTATCGTAATAGATTAAATCGAGATCGCGCGTGCGGCGAGACTCGAGCTGCTGCGCCCCGGCCGCAAGCGCGATGGTGGTTACGACGAGCGAGACGATCGATGCGATTCGAACGTTCACCGTGCACCAAAAAAGCCGCGGCCCGAGTTCGCGGGCCGCGGCTTGGGGAAGTTTACTGAGAGCGAGCCGCCAAGTTCGATTGGAGATTCATGAGCTGATTCGAGAGGCTTTCGCCGTCCTTCAATCGCCGCGCCTCCATAACCTCGTCGTTCAAATTGGAGACGAGCTGCGCCTCGTAGCGCACCTGGGCGTTGCGCACGGCCAGAACCGCTGCGTTGAGCGCGTTCTCATTCAGAGCCTTGAGCCGCGCGGTGATCTCGATCTGTTCGTCATAGAGAGCCTTGAGTCCCGCTCTCGCAGCCGCTTCGGCGACTCCCTCTGCCTCGCTGAGCTTCATCGCCAGATTTCCGCTCTCCGCCTCGGCCAGAACGCTCGATTCCGCGTTCATGGCTTTCAGGGCGTCAACTCGATCAGCGAGCGAAACCTGATTGAAGTCCCGGCTCATGAGTCCTTCGGCCTCTTTGAGCTTGCGCGCTGCCATCTCGTCGGCAAGATTGACCTGCGAGAAGATTGCTTCGGCGTTCTTGATTCGTGACGCTGCCTTCTCTTCATCGGCGAGCATTGCCAGCTTGTTGTAGAAGTTGCGCTCTTCTTCATTCGAGAGCCTGGCCTTATTCGCGATCATGGCGTCCAGCGCCTCGATGTGCGACGCAGCCTCGCCGCGGCTCGCCGTCCTCGCGTACGCGAGCGCCTCTTCTGCAGCAGCGAGATAGCGGTGATTCAGCTCGCTGCCAAACTCCCGCGCCGCGGCCATATCCTGCCTCTAGAGCACCTTCTGCTGATGCTTGACCGCCTCGTTGCCGAGGACCACGTCCTTCGGTGTGATCTGAGGGGCGCGATGTTTCTGAACCGCGCCGATCGCGCCCGATGCGTCCTCCCTCCGGAAATTCGAAGGCCAGAGCAGAATCGCCACGATGAGGACCGCGACGACCGCGCTGAAACCGAGGAGAACCTTGTTCCGATTCGTGTTGCTCATTGGAACCTCCTTTTGCCTGTTAACCGCTATACCTGCCGCCAGACCAAAAAGTTGGTCAATCGATGCCGATTGTTGTCTTTGCTACCTCTTTTCCTGCAATGCGAAGCCGGATTTCTGCGACGCCGGAGGCACCCGGACGCCGTGCGAGGATCACTGTGCCGTCAGACAAAACCTCGACTCTCGACAGCTTCGTGCGATCCCATTCCAGCTCTCCCTTGAGAGTGGACTGAACCGCGAAACGGTCGCCGATCCGATGGACATTCAGCTCTGCAGACGCCGGCGCGATTGTCGCCGCCGCATTTTGCGGCCGCGGCTCCGGCGCTCGCCATAACGCCAGCCCGACGACAACGGCCACCGCCGCCGCCCACGCGAGACCGAGAACGTAGCGCCGGCTCTTAGCCGGCGCCGAGCCGACTGGAGAGTCGGCTCTACGTACGCCGCGCATCACCGCCTCGCGAAAATCGGGCGGATCGACGAGCGGGACGGACTCGAGCTGCTGGATCAACTCCTCGTCGCTAATGGACATGGCCCTTCGCCTCCAGCGCCTCGCGCAAAAGTTGCCGCGCCGTGAACAGGCGCGACTTCACCGTTTTTTCAGCCAAATCCAGAATCTGGGCAATCTCGTCGTACGAGAAATGAACGAAGTGGCGAAGGATGATCACCGCCCGGTAGTTCGGCTCGAGATCCATGATGGCCTCGTGCAGGTGCGTCCACTCCTCGAGCTCTTCGAAATGCTGGGCGGGATTCGGCCGCGGGTGCTCAAACGTCTCATCGAGCGGATCGTGAGGGCGCTTCGCCTTGAGATGATTGATCGATTCATTCACCGCGACGCGGTAGAGCCAACTGAAAAACTTCCGCTCCGGGTCATAGCTGGAGAGGTGTTCGAACGCCTTCATGAAGGCCTGCTGGCAAACCTCGCGCGCGTCTTCGGCGTCGCCGACCATGTGCAGCACCGTGTTGAACACCGGTCGCTGATAGCGTTCGACGAGCGTGCCGAATGCGTCAACGTCGCCCTGAAGACAGCGTTCGACTGCGATTCTGTCCAAATCTTCCTCTTGCACTAAGTACAACTCAGCCATAGAAAAGTTGGTCAGGCGATCTCAAAAATCTGATCGAATCCTGAAAAGCGCAAAACATCGCGAATGTGATTGTTGACGTTGACCAGCCGCAGCGACTGCCCGCGCTGCGACAGGCGCTTCTGCGCCGCGAGGAGAACGCCCAACCCGGCACTGGAGATGTAATCCAACCCTGTAAAGTCCACCGTCTTCCCCTCGGTCAACGCCAGAAAAACGCCGCGGGCTTTCTCGACCTGCGACGCGTCGAAGCGTCCGGTGAGGATCAGATCGTGGTTGCTGCCTTCGCGGATATCCAGCATTCATCTCACCCGTTTGTACAGAGTGACGGTCCCGTTTCCGCCCTCATGACGATATTCCGCTCGATCCATCATCGTTTTCACCAGGAACACCCCCAGCCCACCCGGCTCGCGTTCGGCAAGCGGCCGATCGATAACCGGCGGGTCGCGGTCGAAGTCGAAGCGCGGCGCGCCGAAGTCGGTGAGGCTCAGCGCCAGCTCGTCGCCATCAAGACTGAGCCGGACCTCGATCTTGTCCTGACCGTTAACATTATGACGAACAAAATTCGTGAATATTTCTTCGGCCGCAAGCTCCACCGGATACTTCGCCTCGGTGTCGACATGTCCGGTGGCGAAGAAGCGACCGACGAGATCGAAAACGTTGGCCAGCTCGCTGATGTCGCGCCGGAAGATCTGCGACATCTCCGGCTGGCCGCGATACTGCACGCAGACCATGGCGATGTCGTCGGACTGCGATGTACCTTCCGCGAAATGATCGACGCTGTCCACGACCTCCTGCACGATGTATGAGGGCTCGGACGGGCCACAGCGTTCGACGACCTCCAGCAGCCGGTGAATCGAAAACAACTCCTCGCGTCGATTCGACGCTTCGGTCACTCCGTCGGTGAAGAGCAAAACCCCATCGCCCGGCTCGAGCACTGTTTTCTCGACGACGTATTTGAAACTGCGAAGGGCTCCGAGGGGCACGCCGGATTTCGATTGGAGCCGCTCGACCGGCTTACCTGAGCGGATGATCAGAGGCGGCTCGTGGCCGGCGTTGCTGTAGAGCAGGCGGCCATTTCGAAGGTTGAGAAGTCCGCAGAATGCGGTAACGAACATCGACGGATCGGTCTCCTCATTCAGACGGGAGTTCACCGCCGACAGCAGCCGCGCCGGGTCGTATTGAAAGACTCCGTATGCGCGAAAAAGCGTTTTGGTCATGGCCATGACAAGCGCCGCTCCGATGCCTTTGCCAGTGACATCGCCGATGCAGAACTGCAGGCTGTCGTCGTTCCAGAAAAAGTCGTAGAGATCGCCGCCGATTTGCCGTGCCGGACGAATGAAGGCGTGAATGGCAAACGGCGACTCCTCGGGCAACACGACCGTTCCGCTCGGGAGCATGCGCATCTGAATCTCGCTGGCAAGCCGCAGCGACTGCTCGTAGCGCTGATGGTCGAGATCGGCGAGCGCGCGCATGAGCGGGTCGTCGCATTCCTCGAGATTCTCTCGCGCCTTGTCGGCGATGATTGTCAGGAGCTTTTCAGCGCTCGATTCGTCGCCGATCGCCTTCGATAGCTCGATCAAGGCATAGAGCGCCTGCGCCGCCTTTTCGGTAGCGACATCGCTGCGCGGCGACACTGCCGGGCTCGTCATAGTGTCCTTTTGAGGATGCGCAGCATTGTATGTCAGGTCAGGCAGCGACGATCCGCAGCCGCGCATCGAGACGGAGGTAATCACGTTCGTTCAACGTACGCAGCTCGGTTGCGCCGGCATCAGCGGCGGCATCCAGAATGATGGCATCGTAGGTGATGCCACCGGCCAGGTCCTTACTGCCGAGCTTCTGCAAAAGGGGCCAGACGCTCCGGGAATTGAATGTTGCGATTCTGACGGACGCGAAATTTTCCCGCAGAAGCCGAACGGCATCTGCAGGCGCAAGGCGATGGGGTGCCGGTAAGCGAGTCATGACGGCATACGACTCGAAAAGGGCATGGGATGGGATGAGAATGCCTTCGCTTGCAGCGAGTGCATGCTCGACAGCGCGAGCTGCGGCTTGATGCTTCTCATGCCAGCCGAGAAGAGCAGCGACGATGACGCTGCTATCAAGCGCGATCATCGGCCGCCGCGAATCTCTTCGCGAATCGCTCGCACCTCGGCCTCGGTGAGAGTGGACTGATTTTCAACCGCTTCCGCAACGCGCAGGCGCCCATGTTTGACGATCTTCACCGGCGTCGCCGCCGGCTCGATCGAGATTCCTCCATCGCGCGCTTCGACTTCGACGACCGTTCCTGGTTCCAATCCGATGGCGTGTCGAATGTCACGTGGTATGACAATTCTTCCGGCAGAATCAATGGTAGTTTTCACGGTAATATTCTACCACCAAGGAACTTGGCCAGCTCGCCGCCCCACACCGCCGCCCATGTGTGCGTGCTGTGCCCATGCGTCTGCTCGCTTGTCGGGATCAGCACATAACGGCCCCGAGGGACGCGCGCAATCAGCTTCTCCATGATTCCGAGCTCGGGCGGGTTGATGAAGTCATCCGCCGAATTGATCGCCAGCAGCGGTGCCTTGATCTTCTCGAGCTGCGGCGACGGATCGTAGTTGCGCGAAGCTTCGAGCGCGTAGAGCAGATCGTCAGCGTTCGTTGTGGCCATTCGCGTTTTCATCTGTTCGGCGAGCCAGCGGTCGGCGTCATCGCGCGTCGGCGCCGTTTTCTGCCATTGCAGCGGCGCACTTCCGACGAGCATGAGAATCTGAACGGCCGATGTCACGTCGCCACGCTGAAGGTCGTCGATCATCATCTTTCGCCAGATCCGATTGCGTCCGGCAATGTGCGTCGGCGCGCTGGCCAGAGGCACGAGTGCGTCCATCATGTCCGGCCAGCGCT
>QHVY01000507.1 GCA_003223695.1 Acidobacteriota bacterium | reverse complement strand
GCTCTGACCCATCGGGGTGAGTCGCGCATCAACCGGAACGGTCCCGGCGCCGGATTGGATCGCGACAACTCGCTCGATCGTGGTCGTCGGCAGGCCGTTGATCGTCGTGTCAATCGTCATCACCACGTTCTGGTCATTGACCGGGAATGCGTAGTGTCCGCGCGCATCGGTGACTGTGTCTTTTGTCTCCGATCCCGTCATCACGACATGAGCGCCGGCGATCGGTCGTCCGTTGACGTCCAACAGCACCTGTCCGGTCAGCGCTCCCTCGGCAACGAAGCGGATGGACTTGTTGATCGAGGCGATGTTGCCAGCGGTGTCCGTCGCTGTGATTGTTAGGGACAACGTGTCGCCCACCACAGCAGTCGTGGGCGCGTTGAAAAGGAAGAAGGCGACATCTTTGACCGCGAGGTTGTCGGTTGCCGTCACCACGAGATGCGCGGCATGGCTGCGCGTGACCTGATCGGGGCCGACGACGCTGACCACCGGCAGCGTCGAATCGCGCGTTACCAGGATGGTCTTGTCGGTCGTTCGCGAAATCGCGTCGGTGGCGATTACATGCAAAGTGTTGTCGCCTTCGGTGAGCGGGACTCCCGTAATCGTGAACTTCTTCTCGTACGTGTTTGCGTCGGCTTCCAGAGTGCCGACAATGGCGTTTGCTTTCACGGAGACGAGGCTCACGTCAACCGCGGTGCCGGTGATCGTCAACGTCGCCTCTTTCGTGAGAGCGGGACTGACCGGCGAGACAATGGTGACGATCGGTGGGTTGAGATCGATCGTCACGTCGTGTTGGAGATCGGTGATGTTGCCTGCCGCATCGGTCGCCTCGACCGCGAACACGTGCGGCCCTTCGCCGAGGCCACTAATCGACGCCTGCCACGCAGTGCCGCTCGCGGTTGCTGCAACGCCGTCCACGGTGATTCTCACGGCGGTGGCGTCGCTGAAAGTTCCGCTGACCACGACGGGAACTGTTCCGACGACGGAGGACTTCGCCGGCGAAGCGACGACGACCGTCGGAGCGATCGTGTCGCGTGTGATCGTGACCGTCGTTGTGCTGCTGTTCGTAGCCGCATCCGTCGCGACCAGTGTGAAAGAATTCGCACCTTCGGTATTGAGAGAAACGTCCGTCGCGAAAGCGCCGCTTGACCGTTCCAGCGAGGTGCGCCGTATTGTTCTTCGTGACGAGAGGCGTCGCGGGATCAGTAATCGTGATCTTCGGCGCAATTGAATCGACATTGATCGTCACGGCGGACGTCCCGACGTTCCCGGCAGCATCACGCGCGACGACATTGATGACGAAGACGCCATCCGTTGCGGGGACCGAAATCGAGAAGCTGCTGGTCACACCAGCGTCGAGTCCGTTGACCTGAACGCTCGTCGGCGAGGCATCAGTCACTGTGCCGGTGACACTGATGGTCGGTCCTTTCAGCCAGACGTTCGCAGTCGGAGTGGTGATGTTCACGACCGGATCGACCGCGTCAACAATGAACGTCGATGTCGCTGTCCCCTGATTGCCAGCCCAGTCGAGGACTGTGGCAACAAGCGCGTGTGTGCCGTTCGAGAGCTGCGTGAGGATGTGCGCAGTCGCACGCGTGGGTCCGGCGACGAACTCGGCGGAGCGGTCGATTCCGTCGATGGTCACCTTCATGGAAGCCGGGTCGACGCCGCTGCCGCCAGTATCTGCGTACGTAACAGCAAAATCGTGCGGCGCTTTGCCCACATAGCTTCCGTTGATGGGCGCTTCGATCGCGGCGCTGGGCGCAATTGTGTCGACCGTGAAAGTTTGCGGCGCGGATGGCGCCTTGTTGCCCGCACGATCGAAGAACGAGACGTCGATCGTGTGCCGGCCTTGCGCGAGTGCCTCTGCGGGTAGCAATGTTCCGCTCGCGACGCCGTCGGCAAACGTAAAGNNNNTCGACGCCGCTCAGCTCATCGTCATAAAGGATCGTGAACTGCGGTGTGGTCGAGGCGACATAGCCGTTCGGCGCCGGCGACTCCACGCGGAACGTCGGAGCGACGGTATCGATTTCGAACGACACCTCCGCCGTGCTGATGTTGCCGGCGACGTCGGCGATCTGCGCGCGAAGATGATAGGTGCCGTCGCCGAGCTTCGAGGCGTCGGGAACGATGCCGACTGCTTCGAGCGGGCCGACAGTCACGTACGACACAATATCGATCGGCGTGTCGCTGCTCTTCTGAAGCGTCAGCCGGAATGACGATAAATCGACGCCGGTGCCCAGCGGATCGGAATAGGTAATTCGGAGCGCAGGCACAGTGACATTGATGAAAGCATCGTTCGCTGGAGCGACGATGACGAGCTGCGGCGCGTGCGTATCGACGACGAACGTCTTCGAAAGCATCGTGAGATTGCCGGCCTGATCGCCAAAGATGATCTTCACTTCGTGCGTTCCGTCGGCGAGCGGCATCAGGGTCGCGGATGCTACGCCGGTCGTGGCCGTAAGTAGCGACGAGCGGTCGGCACTATCGACAAACAGTCGCACGGACGTCGGATCGATTCCGCTGCCGGAATCGCTGTAGTGCACGGTTGCCGTGGGAGTGCTGGTGATGACCCGATCGGCGGGCGCATCAATCGTGCCGGTCGGAGCAATCGTGTCGACAAAGAAGTTCGAGATCGTGCTACCGAGGTTGGCGGTGATGTCGCGGATCTCAGCGGCGATCTCGTTGAGCCCCTCCGGCAGCGTGAAGCCCGTGATCTGCGCCGCCGCGCTGGCGTTCGCCTTGA
>QHVY01000057.1 GCA_003223695.1 Acidobacteriota bacterium | reverse complement strand
GTGACGCTCAATAGTAACGGCTCGTTCACCTATACGCCGAATCCGGCGTTCACCGGCGCCGATGCATTCACGTACGTGGCGAATGATGGAACTGCGAACAGCAATGTGGCTACGGTCACAATTACCGTCGTCGCGGTCGGCAATGCGGATGTCTCTGTGACGAAGATCGGTCCGTTGTCCTACACTCCGGGCGGTCGGATCATTTACACGATCACAGTCACGAACAATGGACCTTCGAGCGCCGCGAACGTGCAGCTCAACGACGTCACACCGGCCGATCTGACATTGGTCGCTGTGACGGGCGCATGCACATCGTTCCCATGCGCACTGGGGACAATGACCGCGGGCCAGACCGCGACGACGACAGCGACTTACACCGTTCGCTCGGGAGCATCCGCGCCAATCGTCAACACAGCGACAGTTTCATCAACGACAAGCGATTCGAATCCCGGCAACAACTCTTCTTCCGTCACGAGCCGCCTAACGTGTCCACCTTCGGCTCCGACAAATCTCTCCCCCGCCAACGGCCAGCGCGATGTCGCGCTCAGTGGCTTCCTGTCATGGACCACGGTTGGTGCGGCCTCGTATACGGTTTATCTCGATGTGCAGGGCGGGAGCTGCTCGAAGTTCCTGGGCTCGGTCGCCTCCAATTCTATTCAATATGCGGGACTCCTACCCGGAACCACGTATCAATGGCACGTCGATGCAGTGAGCCCAGGTTGTCCGACGAAATCGACGTCATGTGTGACATTCACTACAACGATTCCTTGTCCGACGACCGCTCCCACACTGATTTCGCCGGTGAGTGGCGATGTCACCGGGCAGGCAACGTTCACATGGTCAGCGGTTCCTGGCGCTGTTGACTACAAGCTGTTCGTCAACAGCAAACTGATCACGACGACGATCTCCAGGACATTCGGCCCCGTTTCGGTAGGCAACGGTCCGGTATCGTGGTTTGTCATTGCGGAGTTTGCCCCACCATGCGCCGCGCTCCAGTCGGAGATCGCCACGTTCAATATCTGCGACACATCGGGTACAACAATTCCGTCTCTGGTCGCCGAGTCGGCCTCTGGAGAGGGATACGATCTGACCTTCGATCCGATTGCCGGCGCGTTGCGCTACGAAGCTGATGAGTCGACCGACCCGAACTTCGCTCCGGGCACTGTGACGACGCAGACGGTCACGACAAACAGCGTGCATTATTTACACTCGGTGAGCGTCCCGACCGCGTTCTACTATCGCGTACGAGCGATCTACGCGTGCGGCACAGGAGCAAATTCGGTCACTGTGCGTGTCGTGCTTGCTCCGGCGGTCGTCCTCACTAACCCGAACGTCGGTGCACCAGTAGGCAGCAAGGTTCTTGTTCCGATTCCGGTCCACATTCCCGGTTTTGCCGGTCAAAGCTTTTCCTTCACGGCGACGCTTGACAACAAACCATGGCTCATTCGAGTTGAACCAAACAGCGGTTTGCTCCCTCCGGAGGGTGTCGATCTCGTCGCCTTTGCCGATCCGTCGGGGCTGCCGAATGGAACGTTCACCGGCACGGTCATCGTGTCTGTCTCCACACCAGTTGCTGGACCGATCACAACGAATGGCGTCACGCCGATTTCTGCGCCGGTCTCGATCAGTCTGGTCACACCGATCAAGCCACTCCCGTCTGCGGCAACTCCGCCCGCCGATGCGCTGATCATCTCTTCGGTTGGTCACCTCGATGGAATCAATTCGAAGTGGGTCTCCAATGTGCGCGTAGCGAACATCACCTCCTCGAGCGCGAAGTATCAGCTCACCTTTATCCCTGATGACCCATCGAGAGGCGTAAAGCAGACAATCATCAATGTGAGCTCCGGAGCCACCACAGCCCTCGATGACATTGTCAAGACGTGGTACGGCGTCGGTGCGCTCGGGGAAAACGGTGGCGGCGCACTCGTCGTCCAGTCCGTTACTTTCGGCAAAGGCGCACCCTCACCCGATGACGTGAGCGTGCCGTTTGCTGTCGTCACAAGCCACACTTTCAACCAGACTCCGACCGGGACGGTTGGTCAGTACATCGCCCCCGTTCGGTTCTCCAATTTCGTCGGCAGAGCAATCGATTCGAATCACGCCGCAACGATTCTCAGTGTGCAGCAGATCGCGCAGTCAAACGTATTCCGGACAAACTTCGCTCTTCTCGAAGGCTCAGGTCAGCCGGTGTCCGTTCTGGTCAGTGCGTATGATTCAGCCGGCAACAAGGTGCTCGAGGTCCCGGTCGAACTGAGAGCGAACGAACAGCGACATTTCAACTCGTTCCTGGCGCAAAACAAGATCTCCCTGAGCGACGGCCGTCTCGAGGCCAGGGTCACCTCCGGCGAGGGGAAGATCACAGCGTATGCCTCGGTGGTCGACAACGTGAGCGGCGATCCGTACCTCGTTCCGGCCGTACCTCTTGGCCAGGACGCCTTCGACCATTTCGTGCTCGCCGGCGTGGCCAATCTCACTTCCGCCTCCGGCGCATGGCAGACCGACGTCGATGCGTTCAATCCCGGCACTACCGCGCAATCGGCGACATTGACATTCTTCACGCTGGGCATCAGCGGGTCGCCGCAGACCGCCGCGGTGACGATCAATCCGGGCGAAGTCAAGCGACTTGAAAACGTTCTGCAGTCGGTGTTCGGAGTTTCGAATACAGGCGGCGCCATTCATGTGACGACAACGACACCGTCACCGCTCGTCATCACCTCTCGCACTTCCAATGTGACGGCGATCGGCAGCTTCGGACAGTTTGCGCCGGCATTCACAGCGGCCGACGCCGTCGGCAAGAACGATCGCGCATTGCAGATCCTGCAGGCTGAAGATTCCGTTCGATATCGCACGCAGGTTGGGATCGCGGAGGTGACCGGCAATCCGGCGACCGTCGAAGTGCAGGTATTTCTGCCGGATTCGAAAGTGTCGCCGAGTACACAGATTCCACTACCAGCGAACGGCTTCATTCAGGTGCCGGTCATTCAAAGCCTCGGCCTTACGAACATTTATAACGCGCGCATCAGCCTGCGTGTGGTGGGCGGTGACGGAAAGGTCAGCGCGTACGGTTCGGTCATCGACCAGGTCACGAGCGATCCGGCATACGTTCCCGCGCGCTAAGGCGCCTCTTCCGCCCACGACATCTACGAAGAACTTCGTTGACACTACGACAAACTTCGTATAAGTTCGTGCGTACTACAGAAAGGGACCTGCCGATGGTTGACCGCCAACCCCCCCGCCCTACCGACGCCGAACTGGGCATCCTGCGCGTGCTCTGGGAGCGCGGAGCGAGCACCGTCCGCGACGTCCACGATGAGCTGAACCGGCATGCAACGACTGGCTACACGACGGTGTTGAAGCTGTTACAGATCATGACCGAGAAGGGTCTGGTCGTTCGCGACGAGACCGCACGAGCGCATATTTACGAGGCGCGTTACAGCGAACAGAAAACGCAGAGGCAACTGCTGACCGACCTCGCCGACCGGGCATTCGGCGGATCGGCAGCGAAGCTCGTGATGCAGGCTCTTTCGGGGCGGAAAACGAATCCGGATGACCTCAACGCGATTCGAGATCTTCTCGACCGGCTGGAAGGAGAATCGAAATGAGCGGACCCCTCGTTCAGGCAATCGGCTGGGCACTGCTGCACCTGTTGTGGCAGGGCGTGCTCGTGGCGGCGATTCTTGCGGCAGTCCTTGCGCTTTTGCAGAGGCAGAGCGCAAACACGCGCTACCTCGCCTCGTGCGGCGCTCTACTCCTCCTCGTCGTTCTCGGCGCAGCGACGGCGTATCGCGTATACGAACCAAGTGTAGAGGCGGGCTTCACCCCGCCTGGCCAGCTAAAGCCGGCCGCTACACTCATGAGCTCTCTCGAGGGCGAAACGTCTCCGGCGACGTTCGACATCATCTC
>QHVY01000056.1 GCA_003223695.1 Acidobacteriota bacterium | reverse complement strand
TGCACGGTGGACCTGTCGGCGCTTTACCTCGACATCTCGAAGGACACGATGTATTGCGAGGCGCCGAAATCGCGCGAGCGCCGCTCTGCGCAGACTGTCATGTACCACATCCTGCGCGGGCTGGTCGGCGTGCTCGCGCCGATTCTGTCGTTCACCGCGGACGAAGTTTATGAGGCGATGCCCGGTTCGAAAGAAGCCTCTGTCCACTTGACCGATCTGCCTCGGCTTCCCGAAGTGGGAGTCGACGTCACTGCGTGGGACCGCCTCTTCGTCTTGCGCGAAATGGTGGCGAAGGTGCTCGAGCGAGCGCGCGCCGCGGGGCAGATCGGGCAGTCGCTCGAAGCGGACATCGCGCTGCACGGCAACTTCTCGCCCAAGGCGCTCATCGGCGACCTCGACGTCGATCTGGCGAAATTCTTCATCGTTTCCCATGTCGATTTTCGTCCGCCCGCCGACGTCGGCGGCGATGTCGTCGACATTCCCGGCGTCGGCACGATCGCGGTGACGATGTCGCCGGCTCGCGGAAGAAAGTGTGGCCGCTGCTGGCAATATCGCGAAGAGGTCGCGCAAGAAGGGGGTTTGTGCGCCCGTTGCGAGGACGTGATCGACGGTCTTGCGCCGGCTGAAGCGGCGACGATCTGACGCCTTGTCGTCCCGACCCTGAGCGAAGCGAAGGGGAGGGATCGGTGTGGCTGGGTGGCACAATTTGCTGACCGAGGTACCGCACACCCACACCGATCCCTCGCTACGCTCGGGATGACACTCTATGACGTCCGGACGCTCGCTGCGCCTCGGTTGATTCCTCGCTCCGCTCGGAATGGTTCCTGCTATCCTCTCCCCCTTCAGGAGGACACCCGTGAAAGCGAAACAGGTGAAAAAAACTGCAAAGAGGGTGGCGAAGAAGGTTGCCAAGGCCGCGGCCCCGAAGATCAAGCAGATGCAGAAGGCGGCGAAGCCGTACGTGAAGAAGGCAAAACGCGCGGCCGAAGATCTGGCGGATGACGCGATGGAGAAAGGGCGCGAGATCCTGAAGGACGCCTTGCAGGCCGGCTCGAAGCAGCTCAGGAAAGCTTCGAAGTCCGTGTAGCGCTCTGCGTTACGCCGACCTTCACACGCACACTTACCATTCCGACGGTACGCGCTCGCCCCGCGAGGTCATCGATGTTGCGCATGCAGCCGGCATCGATATCGTTTCCATCAGCGATCACGACAATCTCGCCGCCTATTTCGAGATCAAGCCGTACGCCGATGCGCGCAGCGTCACTCTGATTCCCGGTGTCGAGCTCTCATGCGAGCACGCCGGCATCGACGTCCACATTCTCGCTTACGCGTTCGATCCGCTCGATGAACGCGTCGAGCGGCGGCTGGCGCAATTTCGCGAAACACGCCAGACGCGCGGACGACGCATGGTCGAGCGTCTTCGCTCGCTCGGATACACGATCGAAGTGCAGCGTGTCGAGCAGCTCGCTGCCGGCGGTTCAGTGGGACGGCCGCACGTCGCCCGCGCGCTTGTCGAGCGCGGCTATGTGGTGTCGGTCGACGAAGCGTTCGACACACTCATTGGAGCTGGAAAGCCCGCATACGTCGGAAAAGAGCGCTTCCATGTCGAAGAAGCGGTGGCGCTGATCCATTCGGCCGGCGGCCTAACATCGATCGCCCATCCGACTCTATATCCAGGTCACGAAGAAATCGTACCGGTCCTTTTTGACGCCGGCGTCGACGGCATCGAGGTGCTGCACCCCGATGTCGACGAAGCCTCGCGTGAAAACTACTCGAGCATCGCGAAGTTCCGCGGAAAGATGCTCACCGGCGGCTCGGATGACCACGGAACGGTGAAGCAAGTCGAGACGCTCGGCACGATTCGAGTGCCGGAAAACTGGATCGCTCCGATTCTCGAGCGCGTATAACGTTCGCCGTTGGCTGTTGACCGTTGGCCGTGGACTCCTCCTCGGCGAGCGGCCAACGGCGAACGGCCAACGATGCTGGCTCGCGTCATCTTCGCGATCTTCCTGCTCCTCGCCCTTCTTGGCGATGCACGCATCTTTCTTTTTGTCCTCAATCGCGTCGTCTTCGGCAGCCATCGACAGGAAAGAAATCCGTGGGGCTGGCTAATGTACGTAACAGTGCCGCTCCTGATCGTCTTCAGCGCCCTGACAACCACATGGCTGATCATCGCTGCAGCGGTCGGAATGTATTGGATCTTCACGCGCATCCGCGCGCTCGCGTTTCCTCACCCGCCGCTCGCCGGCGTTCTCGACGCGCCGCCGGAAATCATCCGTCTACGGAAAGCGCATATACCGTTCGCCTGGTTGCGCCGCCTCGGTGCTCACAATGACGTGTACGACATCGAGGTCACATGCCACGAAATCTTCATCGACGATCTGCCGGAGAGTCTCGACGGATATCGCATCGCGTTTCTCACTGATACCCACGTGGCCTCGTTCATGCGCCGAGGGTTCTATCGGGAGGTGGTGGCGCAGATGCAGAGGTTCGATCCGAATGTCATTCTGTTAGGCGGCGATTTCGTCACGTGGCGCCGTCACATTCCGCTGATGACCGAGCTTCTCCTCACCGATCTGAGCGCACGCGACGGCGTCTTTGCCGTTCTCGGCAATCATGACTATTGGGCGGGCGCAGAAGAAGTCATGAACGCGATGAGGGCGCGCGACGTTCGCTTCCTGATCAATGAGGCAGTCAACCTGCCGCTGCAGATTGTTGGCATCGACGAGGTTTATCGCGGCGATCCGAACGTAGAGAAAGCGTTCGCCGCAATCGATCCAGCTCAGCCGTGCATCGGAGTCAGTCACCATCCCGATGTCATCGACCTCCTCGGTTCCCACCGCATCGATCTGCTGCTTTGCGGACACACGCATGGCGGTCAGATTCGCTTTCCGTTCTTCGGCGCGGTGGTGGTTCCGTCACGGCACGAGGCCGAATTCGCGGCCGGATTTCACCGCGTGCGGAACGTGTTGATGTACGTCAGCCGCGGAATCGGGGCGATTCCACCGCTGCGGATTCTCTGTCGCCCGGAAGTGGCGACATTCGTGCTGCGGCGGGGGCAGCGAACACAATGATGTCATCCCGAGCGTAGCGAGGGACCTGGTGGAAAGGCGGCACGAGAATGTACATTTTCGTCCCTCAGACCCGCCCAGGTCCCTCGCTACGCTCGAGATGACAAGCTAGCGAATGATCATGAAGCTCTCGGACGTGTGGCCGACGGTCGAGCGCGTCGCGCGCGAGGCCGGCGCGATTCGCGTCGGCGCGAGCGATTTACGCGACGAGCATGCGAGCATTTTTGCCGAGTGGATCGACAGCGGCCATCACGCGACGATGCAATATCTGGCGAAGAATCGCCCGGTGCGTCTCGATCCACAGGCGCGATTTCCGTGGGCTAAATCGGTCATCGTGTTGCTTGTTCCGTACGCGTCCGAGCGGCCCGATGCGCCGCCGAACGCCCTCAGCCACGCCATCGCCCGCTACGCCTTAGGCGACGATTACCACGAGGTCCTCGATCGTATGCTGCGGCAGATCGAAGAGGCGCTGCCCCGCGAAGTCAAGACGTGGCGCTACGTCGATACCGGGCCGCTCTCCGATCGCGCGCTCGCCGCTCAGGCCGGCCTCGGATTTATCGGCAAGAACGCGATGCTGATCGACGAGGAAATCGGCTCGTACGTTTTCATCGGCACGCTGCTGACGTCGCTCGAAAACGACATCAGCGCCGTAATGGTGGCCGATCG
>QHVY01000055.1 GCA_003223695.1 Acidobacteriota bacterium | reverse complement strand
GCGGCGGGAACATCCTTTGTGAAGAGGGCCATCGGGCCGGAAGAATAACAGAGTTGGCTGTTCGCCGTTCGCCGTTCGCCGTTCGCCGTGGTACAAGAAACCCTCGGCCAACGGTCAACTGTGTACGGCCAACCCATCAGCCTTCAACGTTTGCCGAATTGGATTCGTATCGGAGAGGGGCTTTCTTGAATTTGCGACGCTGTGCTATCGCTCTGCTCTTGCTCGCTTCGCTCGCCTGTCGCGGCACGGGCTCGAAGAACCTGCAATATCGGACCGAGAAGGTCGATCGCGGCGACATCACTATGATCGTCACCGCTACAGGAACTTTGTCCGCGGTCACGACCGTGCAGATCGGCAGTCAGGTCTCAGGCGTGATTGCGCGTCTCTACGCTGATTTCAACAGCCGGGTGAAAAAAGGGCAGCTTCTCGCGGAACTCGATCCGACGCCCTTTCAGGCGCAGGTCGAGCAGCAGCAGGCGAATCTCACGAAGGCGCGAGTCGACGCGGCGAATTACAAAATCAGCTTCGATCGCCAGGGGCGCCTGCTCAAAGCCGGATTAGCGTCGCAGGCGGACTACGATGCGGCAAAAGCGCAATATGACGGAGCGCGAGCGCAAGTCGAGCAGACGTCCGCCGCGCTCACGCAATCACTGACGAATCTGAAGTACACGAAAATCATCTCGCCAATCGACGGCGTCGTTGTCGACCGCCAGTACGACGTCGGTCAGACCGTCGCTGCCTCGTTCCAGGCGCCGACACTCTTCTCCATCGCGCAGGACCTCACCAAGATGCAGGTGCAGGCGGACGTCGATCAGTCCGACATCGGCCGCGTTCAACCGGGCCAGCTCGCACGCTTCACGGTTGACGCGTATCCAGATGAGGAGTTCCACGGGCGCATCTCGCAGATCCGCCTCAATGCCACCGTGACGCAGAATGTCGTCACCTACCCCGTCATCATCGAAGTTCCCAATCCCGACGAGAAGCTGCGCCCGAAGATGACCGCAAACGTAACGATCGACGTCGCTCAGGTGCGCAACGTTTTGCGAATTCCGAATGCGGCCCTGCGCTTCAAACCAGAAACCGGAGCGACGCCGGCGACGACTGCGACCGCGGGCGCACAGCGTGGAGCGCCGAATCCGGAACGCGCGGCGGCGCAGATGGGTCAGCGCGGCCGCGGCATCACCGGCGCCGGTGCTCCATTCGTGCGACAGCAGCGCGGCGCGCGGCCGCAGACGGTCTGGATTCTCGGCGAGAACAACAAGTTGACCGGCGTGCCGATCCGCACTGGCATCACCGACGGCCATTACACTGAAGTCGCAGCGGGCAATCTGCAGCCGGGGGCGAACATCGTCATCGGATTGGCGACGTCGAAGGTCGAAGGTCCGCCGCCTCCGGGCTCGAACCCAATGCGACCGGGCGGCGGTCCCGGAAGAGGGCGGTAGTGCCTCCGCGCGTCATCGAGATCAACCAGCTCGTGAAGATTTATCAAATGGGCGAAGTGGAAGTGCGCGCGCTCGATGGCGTCGACCTGCTCGTGGATGTCGGAGAGTTTCTGGCTGTCATGGGCCCATCCGGCTCCGGCAAATCGACTCTCATGAACATCGTCGGCTGCCTCGATCGACCGACATCAGGTTCGTACATCCTCGACGGCGTGGATGTCTCGAAGCTGAGTCGCGATGAGCGCGCGGTGATCCGCAACGCGAAGATCGGATTCGTATTTCAGAGCTTCAACCTGCTCGCGCGTACATCGGCACTGGAGAACGTCGAGCTGCCGCTGCTGTACGGTGAGTTCGGTTGGACGACCGAGCTGCGCCACAACGCTGCTCGAGCGTCCCTTCAGCGAGTCGGGCTTGGCGGGCGCGAGGATCACTATCCCTCGCAACTTTCAGGCGGACAGCAGCAGCGCGTGGCGATTGCGCGCGCTCTGGTGACCAATCCGGCGATTCTTCTGGCCGACGAGCCGACCGGAAACCTCGACTCGCGCACCTCCGAAGAAATCATGGGGATCTTTCAGCAGTTGAATGAGGAAGGAAAAACGATCGTGCTCATCACTCACGAACCGGACATCGCGCAGCATGCCAAACGAATCGTGCACGTGCGCGACGGACGCATTCAGAAGGATGAGCGGATCGAGCAACGCCGCGTCGCCATCGGGCGGTGGGCGGTACGGCATCGCTCCGCCACCCACCCAGGCCCCTCCCCGCTCTGCGGGGTCGGGGTGACAGGATAGGTATGAAAAACAGCATTCAACGCCTCGGCAACATCACAATCGTCGGTCTCAAAGCGATCTCGCGCAACAAGCTGCGCTCGTTCCTGACGATGCTCGGAATCGTCATCGGAGTCGGCTGCGTGATCGCCGTCGTGGCGATCGGAAATGGCGCGACGAAATCGGTCGAAAACACCATCAACTCGCTCGGGACGAACTACATCATGCTTTTCCCGGGTGCGGTGACGCAGAGCGGCGCGCGCCTCTTCACCGGAAATTCGAATCTCACGCCTGAAGATGCCGACGCGATCAAGGCCGAATGCCCTGCCGTCGCTTACGTTTGCCCGACGGTTCGAGCAGCAGCTCAGGTCGTCGCTGGCGAATTGAACTGGGGTACCTCGATCCAGGGCGTCAGCACTGACTACCCGCTCATTCGCTCGTGGAACGTCGATCAGGGCGATTTCTTCACCGATCAGGACGTCAAATCGACGGCGAAAGTCTGCGTGTTAGGCGCAACCGTCGCCGAGAACCTCTTTCCAAACGGCGGCGCTGTCGGTCAGATCGTGCGCATCAAGAATGTACCGTTCAAAGTCGACGGCGTCCTCGAGCGCAAGGGCGGCAACATGATGGGACAGGATCAGGACGACACGATCGTCGCGCCATACAGCACGGTCATGAAGCGACTGTCGGGCAAAACAAAACTCGACATGATCCAGATCTCTGCCGCCGCGCCGAATCTCGTTCAGGAAGCGCAGAGCGAGATCGAAGCCGTGCTTCGCCAGCGCCATCGCATTCCGCCCGGCGGCGACTCCGATTTCCAAATGCGCTCCCAGGAAGAAATCGCCCAAACGCAGGCGCAATCGATGGGCACTCTCAAGAACCTCTTGCTGATCATTGCCGGCGTGTCTCTGTTGATCGGCGGCATCGGCATCATGAACATCATGCTGGTTAGCGTCACTGAGCGCACGCGCGAGATCGGCATTCGTATGGCCATCGGCGCAAAGGGCCGCCACATCCTGCTGCAGTTTCTCTTCGAAGCGGTGACGCTGGCGATCGTGGGCGGATTGATCGGAGTTGCGTTGGGTATCGCAACATCGGGTGTGGTCCGGCACTTTGCAGGCTGGCCGATCGTCGTGACGGTCGACTCGATCGCCCTCTCGTTTGGCGTCGCTGCGTGCGTCGGAATCTTCTTCGGGTTCTATCCGGCGCGAAAGGCGTCGCGGCTCGATCCGATCGACGCGTTGCGTTACGAATAGTGCGGAAATTGGACAGCTCAAACAGGGGCTAAAATCTAAGTCATTGAAAATACGGCGATAAGCTCTGGACCGCTCCTTGCGAAATGGATCGGTCACTATAAACGAGCCGGACTTCAACTTCTTCTCTCTCCCCGACTTCCTTCTAGCCGACATCGACGAACGCATCGATACGCTGCGCAATGAGCTGGACCATCGCGATCCCAGCTCGCTTCTGCAGCCGCTACAGCGACTGAGCAAAATTCGCGGCAATTTCGCATTCGATCTGATCAGCAGCATCGCCTGGGCGGCAGAGGTGGTCTGCGGAACTGCGGCGAAGGCCGATCGCGAGCTCAACTCAGTCGAGCTGCGGTCGCTGAAGCATGCGATCGACTCGATGGATCGCGCGCGGCGTACGGCGTTGCTCGCCGCTGCGGTTTAGCGCGACGCCGCCGCGTCAGGCTCCAAAATGGGAAGCCGAATCGTAAACTCGGATCCGCGGCCCACGCCGTCGCTCTTCGCTTCGATCATGCCCCCGTGCAGCTCGACGAGGCGACGGGCGATTGCCAGGCCGAGTCCGAGTCCCGTCGATCGTTGCGCCGTTTCGTCCTGCTGAGCAAAGGGTTCGAAAATGCGCGGCAGGAAGTCGCGCACGATCCCCGCTCCGCTATCACGGACTCGAATGACGGCGGATCCATTCTCGGTTGAGGCAATCATTTCGATCTTTCCGCCGGCGGGCGTGAAGCGGACGGCATTGCTCAAGAGATTCCAGAACACCTGCTGCAGTCGCGCGCCGTCGCCCATGATTTTGAAATCCGCTTCCGGCATCGCCGTGGAAAGGGCCACGCCCTTCGCGTCGGCTGCCGGTTTCATGGTCTCCAATGCCACGTACAGTACCTGACGCAGATCGATCGCCACCATGTCGACGCGCAGCTTGCCGGTGGCCGCCTTGCTGACGTCGATGAGATCCTCAACAAGGCGTGACTGCAGGCGGGCGCTCTGTTCGATGGACGCGAGGGCGAGCGACGTTGTCTCGGCGTCTGCCACGTGCGAGCGGAGCAGCGTCGTCCAGCCGAGGATTGATGTGAGCGGAGTGCGCAGTTCGTGCGACACGGTCGCCAGCAGACGGTCCTTGACTGTCACGGCGTGCTCCGCTGCATCGAGGGCAATTTCGTAGCCACCGCTCAATTGATGAAGGTCGCGGCGAATGAACACGATCAGGACTGCTGCGGCAAGAACTGCGAGCACCACTGTGATGGCCACCGCGGCGATCGTGGTGACACGGACGCGCCCTGCGCGCTCGACGGACAAGGCGCGCTCTGCCTGAAGGAATGTCTCGAGATCGCCCCTGACGCGGTCCATCATCGATTTTCCGACGGGAAGCTCTCGCTCGACCATCTGAGTGCGCATCATCCGATCCGCGTGCTGATGCCATTCCTCGATGTGCCCGGCGATGACGGTCACCCGCGGCCGCTGCTCCGGATTGTCGATGACGAGCGCGTCGAGGTGGCTCAGGAGCTGCGGCAAAGTCATCGCCGCGCGATCGTACGGCTCGAGGAAGCTGCGATCGTGTGACAGCAGATATCCACGCACCCCTGTTTCCATGTCGACAGCGAGCTGGCGGATCTGCTCCGCGCTGGCGATGACCTCCTCGCTGTGGTTCAGACGCTCGGTCTCCCAGAGCAGCCGTTGGATGATCATCAGAAACACCGCGCCCACGACGACCGCCAGAATGACCGGAAGAAGAACGGCGCGCCGCAGCGTGCGTTGAACGAAATCCAACTGCGCCGAGGGCATGGGGCGAAGTGTATGTCAGCTCATCGGCCAAACGCGAAGAGGCGCGTGCCGGCCATGATCGTGTGCACGTTGAGGCCTGGATTGCGGTGCGTTAGGCCGCCGTTCGAAATGTGAGAGAAGCGATAGGCCACACGCAACGGAACGCGGCTTTGTGTGAACAGCGTCGTGCCGAATCCGAGCTGAGAGTTCATGTTGAGCCGCGACGTCGCTGCCGGCACGCGGCGATTCGACCACATCGGGCCGGTGCCTAACTCGACATAGCCGCGTTGCCAATGACGACGCGCGAAAAAGAATGACGTGACCGCACGCACCGAATCGTTCGGATCGCCATATCGATAGCCGAACCAGCTCCGCGCCTGACGGATGTCGCTGTACGAAACGGAAGCGCCGGCATCGGATCTCAGCCAGCGTCGCGCCAGCGACGAATGCCCACTCACTTCGAAGTGGATCGTGCGGAACACCGAGTGTCCGTGACGATTCAGCGGACTTCTGCCGCTGCTGAAGTCGACGTTGAATTCGCGCGGCGAGAAATCCGCGGCTGCGGCAATGCTGGGAATCACCAGGAAAAAAAGAGTCGCGAATCGCTGCAACGCCAGAAATTGTATCAGCCGGCGTTCGGCTGCGGGAACGCGACCACGTTCGCCAGCCGGCGGCGGCTCTCGCACATTTCCGCGGCCGTGGCTACGAACAACGCCATGAAGGTGCCGAGGTCGAACGGCTTGCGGATGATGCAGTGGACAACGTCGGGATCGAGCGCGTTGTACTGGATCGGAGGCAGAGCGGTCAGAACCACGACGGCCGGCCGCGGCCGGCGGCCACGCAATCGATC
>QHVY01000054.1:3578-7815 GCA_003223695.1 Acidobacteriota bacterium | reverse complement strand
TGCGTTTGCGATGGAAGGCGGCGGGCCTGGTCATTCGCGACGAGATGGACACCGATTGCTGCTACGCGAAGCAGAACAAGACGTGGGTCCACGACCCCGATGGCAATGAGTGGGAAGTATTCGTCGTGCTGGAAGACAACCTGCCGGAAAAATCCGCGGGATCTGCGTGCTGTGTGTCCACAACGAGCGCGTGAGTTAAAGCGAGCAGGCTGCTAGACTCCGCGGAAATGTTCACGATTGCGCTCCGATCGGCTTTTGCCGCTCTGGCATTGGCCTTGGCGACGCGGGCAACAGTCGCACGTGCGGATCCGGTGATTAACGCGCATCCCCGGTTGCTCCTGACCTCCACCGAGAAGAGCCGCCTGCTGTCGAAGAAGAACGCCAACGATGCTTCATGGCAGGCGCTCAAAGCGCGCGCCGACGCGCTCGCCACCTTGCCGATCAGTCAATACAAGTCCGCCACGAGAAACTTCTCACCAGCTGGAACGATCTACTACTCCTATCAGGGTGAGGGTTGGTACGACGCAGCCTTGCCGTTGGCGTTCGCCTATCAAATGAGCGGAGACACTAAGTATTCGAACAAGCTGATCGAGCTTGTTCAGGAGATGCTCCGCGCTCAGACCGACCCGGATAACCAACCGCCGAATGCGCTACTGCCCATCCGCCCGGACAACTATTACCCGGCGCGAAACCTCATGTCGGTGCTGGCATTCATCTACGACTACTGCTACGACCAGCTCAGCGCCTCGCTCAAGTCGCAAATGGTCACGCTCATGAACGACTATTACGACGACACGAGCGTCGACGGCTACCAGGCGCAGGTTTACAGCTATGCTGCCGATGGCAACTTTTTCGGCGGTCACCTTTACGGTGTGGCGCTGATGGGTTACGCCTCGTTCGGCGACAATCCCCGCGCGCAGGAAATGATCGAGTGGGCGCGGATCCGTTTCGATGGAATGCGTGGACCCACGGTGACCACATCGAAGGTCCCCCAGGCCTGGCGCACGCAGTGTTTCGACGGCGGACAGCGTCCAGCAGTGTCGCTCGATTTCAACGGTCCGGACATTTCGGGGAATCCGTTCAAAGGCGGCTTCGACTTCCAGGCCTGGTCGTACGGCTCCGAAGAATACAGCCGGATGATCGACTACATGTTGATCGTGAAGAGCGCCACCGGCGAGGACATCATCAGTCCCCACATCGACTGGTTCTCACAGATTCTGCGTGCCGAGAAGCACGCGCTCTTCCCGAACCATTTCATGATCGACCCAACAGGCGATTGGGGAGGCTTCCAGGGCGCGGTCATCCTCCGGGCGCTTCCCAACCGCCTGGCCTTCATCCTGGCCGGGACAGCGGACGGACCGGCGGCGCAGCATTTCGCCTATTCGGAGATCTCCGAATCAACGATTCCCGACGTCGAGGTCTTTCCGGCGTCTGAATGGGTACAGTTTTTCTTCGATGTCCTTTCGCGCCCCTCCACTGAGCTCACCCTGCCGCCGTACTACACTGGATTCGCACCGAGCTATCCGCAGGGCGCGCACAGCCCGGGCGGGACGAACGGGGCGATCCCCTACTTCGTGATGCGCAGCGACTGGAACAGCAATGCCACCTGGGCCTCCATCAAGATGGGGGATCAGTGGTGGGACGATCACCAGCACTACGATGCCGGCCATCTGATCATCGCCCGAGGCAGCGATTACCTGCTGGTGAGCGCCACCGACTGGAAGACGGAGCTGGATGGGAACGGCAATCCGATCTACGGCCGTTCGGGCATCCTCGGCACTTCTTTGCAATCCCTCGAGTCTTCGCTGAACAACACGCTCTACTTCGATGACTTCGGTGACTTCCAGAGCGCGGACGAAGTCGGCAGCGGAGGGCAATCGGGCTTAGGCATCGACGAAGTGGTGGCGAACGAGTTGAACCAGAATTTCAGCTACGTCCGCAGCGACCTGTCGACCGCCTACAATCGCGCCGGCGATCAGACCGATACGCCGAATCGCAAGCTGGACTTCTTCTATCGCAACTTCCTCTACCTGCGGGCATCGAACACATTCGTCGTCTATGACCAGGTCCAGGCAAAGCAATCGAGCAATTCAAGAGGTGCCTACAAGAAGCAGATCCGATGGCATTTGCCCGAGAGGCCGACGATCACGGGGAAGGTGACGCGTCTGGACCACGGACAGTCGCGCCTGTTCATCGACACGGTACTTCCCGCAAACGCCAATCTCGCGGTGGTCGACGAGTGGAAAAACCCTGATCCGTGTGATGGATCAATACCGAGCTGTGTTCCGTTCGGTGCGAATGCCGCTACGTTTCGCATCGAAGTCAGCGATCCTCAGAATCCGCTGTTCATCCCCTTCCTGACAGTTCTGCAGCCGGGATCGAATAGCAGTAGCGCGACGAGCAACACGCAGATCTCTTCACTTGACGGAAAGATGATCGGCGTCGCGATTTCAGGGCAAAGCATCGTTCTGTTCAACAACCAGCCCGGCCAGGTGCCCGCGCCCATCACGTCGACCTCTTATAACTTCAATGGATCTGATGCCTCCCATACGCTCATGGGTGTTGTTCCCGGCGCGCTCTATTCCGTGGTGCTGACGAACAGCGTCGTGCACGTCGATCAGAGTGCCACTGGAAACAAAACAGCCTCCCCGGCGGGCGTACTTCATTTCACATTGTCTTCGTTGTCGATTCCATTCCGCCGCCGAAGCGTCCATCACTGATGCTCGGTTTCGCACTTCTCGCCGCGTTGTCTCAAACACTGGTTCTCGCCGGCGGAACAATTGTCGATGTCCGCGATTCGGGGCGAAGCGCAGGCGATATTCGTGACTCCGTCGTGGTGATTCGCGAGGGTCACATCGTCGCCGCCGGCGCGCGCAAAAAGACAAAGATACCCGCCGGCGCGAACGTGATCCGCATCGACGGCGCGTACGTGCTGCCCGGACTCAATGATGTCTTCGCCGGTTTGAACAGCCAGGCGCAAGCAAACGCATACCTGTACATGGGCGTCACCTCGATCGTTGGCTCCGACGAGCCGGGTGGCCAGCGCGGCGCGCTTTTCACGGCGGCGAATCCGAGCCCGCGCATCCGAAGGCTTGGCGCGATAAGCGATCCCAAAGAAATCGACGAACTCGCGCGGAACCGAGTCGAGGTACTGCTCATTTACTATCCGATGAAGGCGGATCAAACGCGTCTTGCCGTGCGTCGCGCCCGCGAGCTGGGACTGGCCGCTATCGGGGAGCTAGGCGAGACCACGTACACCGAAGCGATCGAAGCCGGTGTCGATGCATTCATCCACAGCAGCCGTTATGCGTTGGAGCTCGCTTCTCCGCAGATGCACTCCGAGGTCGCCAAAGCTCCGTTCGGACCGCCGCGCACTGCTTTCTATCAATTTCTCGCCGATCTCGATCCCGACTCAGCGGTCGTGACCAAGTGGGGCGCTCGCCTGGCTGCCGGCCGAGTGGCATTGATCCCGACGCTGAGCCTCTACTATCTCGATCTTCCCGTTCACGAAAATCCATGGAAGGAGCCGATCGCGGCGATCCTCGATCCGAAGGACATCCATCTTCCTGCTGATCGCGAGACAGGGCAGGCGCCGCATGCGCCCGGGATTCCTGCGGTCCTGTCGCCCAACGTTCTGCGAATCGAAGAGCGCTATCGCCGTGCGGGCGCGCGTTATCTCGCCGGCAGCGGCACTAGCGCGTTCGGCACCTTGCCTGGCATCTCACTTCACAACGAGCTCCGCATGCTCACCGACATCGGCCTCACCCCTCGGCAAGCGATCGCTGCGGCGACGAGCAATCCTTCCGAGGTGTTTCGGTGGCGCAATGTTGGGCAAATCAAAGCGGGATACGACGCGGATGTTCTCGTGGTCGACGCCGATCCCACGGCCGACATCCGCAATCTGAAGAAGATCCGCCTGGTCATTCATAACGGTCGGATCATCGATCGTGATGCGCTCCTGAAATCGCATTGACCGAAAGCTTCTTCGCGTACGATTTGCGTGCAAAGGAGAGATTCAGAATGCGAAACCAGGTTTTTTTCTTCGCCTCGGCTCTGGCGATTCTCGCGCTTCCGCTCGTCGCGCAGATTCAGCCTTACTCAGCAGTATCGGCGCCGGAGTGGGACGCGCTCTTCGATCGCAAATCCGGTTGGACCGGTGCTGACGGCGTGAGATCGATCCCACGCTCGGGCGATGAGCGGCCCGGCACTGCCGGAAACACAACGACCTTCTGGGTGT
>QHVY01000054.1:0-3556 GCA_003223695.1 Acidobacteriota bacterium | reverse complement strand
AATACCGTTGCTCTCTTGAACGGCGGCAATCCTGACCCGGCGCAGATGCAATTCTTCTGGGGAACGAATTCCTCGGGCGTGCCGGCCGCTCGCGTGATTCCGAACACATCGCCAATGAATTGGTTCTGGCCGAGCGACGGTATCGCGATCGGCGGCACGATGTATCTGTTCGCATACCGCATGAAGCCTGGGAACGGCGGCGTTTTCAACTTCGCCTTTGCCGGAGTTTCTCTCTTGACCGACCGAGTTGATAATCCGAGCCCTTTCGACACGTACACACAGACGGACACTCCTCTCTATCTGCCGGTCGACAAGCGGAATCCGTCCGAGGTTACGTTTGGCGAGGCGGTGATGCCGAACACCGCCGCAGCGGGAGCGCCATTCGCCGACGGATATATCTACATCTATGGATTACGACACGACCCTTATGTGAAGAAACTCCTCGTAGCACGAGTGCTACCTCAATCCATCGCGAACTTTTCCGAGTACCGCTACTGGGACGGACGTCGATGGTCGCGGAGCATTCGCGACGCCGTCTCGATCGCACAACGCCTCTCCTCAGAATTCAGCGTCAGTCCGTTACCCGACGGGCGGTACCTTCTCGCGTATCAGCTCGATGCCCTGTCACAAACTGTGGCCGTGAGCTACGGGAATGGGCCAACCGGTCCGTTCGGCCAGCCGATCCCCATTTACCATTGTCCCGAACCAGACACCGATCCCAATGTCTACACGTACAACGCCAAGGCCCATCCACACCTGTCGAATCCCGGCGAGCTTTTGATCAGCTACAACGTGAACACGTTCGATTTCTGGGAGAACTTTACGAACGCCGACATTTACCGTCCACGCTTCATCCGAGTGCCGCTGAATCAGTAACGTTCTCAATGTCCAGACTCAGGTTCACAATCACGATGTCGCTCGATGGCCATGTCGCCGGCCCGAACCAGAGCGTCACGAATCCGCTGGGCGAGGGCGGGCAGGAGCTCCACAACTGGGTGTTCGGCGACGCGTAGTTGGCGCAAACAGCATGAAATGGAGGGCGGCGCGACGGGCGCCGACGACGACATCATCGCGGAGTCGCTGCAGAATATCGGCGCGACCATCATGGGCCGCCACATGTTCGGCGGCGGCACCGGTCCCTGGGGAAAGGATCCGTGGCGCGGTTGGTGGGGAGAGAACCCCACCCTTCCTTACGCCCGTCTTCGTTTTGACTCACCATGCACGCGATCCGCTCGAGATGGAGGGAGGGACAACTTTTCATTTCGTGACCGATGGGATTCAAGCGGCACTCGAGCAGGCGAAGAACGCCGCGCGCGGCAAAGACGTTGCCCTCGGAGGCGGCGCCGACGTCGCGCAGCAGTACTTGAAGGTGGTCCTCATCGACGAAATGGAAATCCACGTCGTTCCTCTCTTCCTCGGCGGCGGATCTCGTCTCTTCGAGAAAACGCATCGCCGTCAGATGGCATACGAGTGCGCTCGCGTGGTCAACTCACCTTCGGTCAGCCACTACAAGTATCGCCGGGCACGATGATCGTTCATCTCATCGACAATCAGCGCGGTCAGCTCCCCCGCCGATTACGTCGACCTCCTGCAAGTTCTGCGGATCTGGTACTGCGACACATAAACTCACGGGCGTCGTTCTTGGAGCGTTGTACTCCGTAGCAGCGACGAACGGCTTCGTGTGCGTCGACAGAACGTAGCCGGCAACAAGACACCGTCGCCAGCGGGCGTCCTTCATTTCACATTGTCTTCATCGTCTCCAACGCGCCGTCGCGCGGTAAGGCGCTGAGTTTTTCGCGCTTTCAGAGCGAATAGACCTCCTGCCAAATCACCCGCGAACTGAGCTGTAAGTGCCGTGCTCATAAGTATTTATCGGAATAAAGATTGCACAACCTTTTACATTTATTTGTAGTGTCAACGCAGTAGAAAGGAGGAGCACTACAATGATTGACTCACGCAAGATCGGATTAGTCTTAATAGCAGCGCTCGTCGGGTTTGCGCCACGTGCGATGGCCCAAACTGGCGGCCTTTCGCCCGGTGCACGGCTTCAATCGCCAGCCCCCCCACCCCTGACGCAATTCAAGACACTTACGTTGCCAACCGTAGGCGGCGATATCGACGCCGTGCTCTATAACGGCAACACGCTCGTCACGAGCGATACCGTGATGACGACACTCACAGGATTCACCGTCCCGAGCACGCCGCCGTTTACGGCGAAAACCACGTACGTCGGGGTAGACGGACAGTGCGGTTTTGCCTCCCCAAACGGATGTGTTGGCAGGCAGACTGGAGGATCCGGAGACACGCTGACATTTAAAGGGTCAGGCAGTCTCCTCACATTTTCCAACGGGCCCGACGCGTTCAAAGGCTCCGACGGCTGCCCATGGGGTGCTGACACTTGCCTTTGGGATACGCGCAACTTCGATGTGACAGGATTCGTCGTACCGGGAAGCACGTCGGCCGACGTTGAAGTCACCTCAGGACCTGCCATCGACGGTACTGACTGCATCAACCACGAAGCGCAGGCCTTCGCAGTCGGACCCAGCCTCGCCTGGGGCTTTGGCGGATATGTCGCAGGTGGCAAGGGGCTGAGAAATCAGGGGTCGGGAGTAGTGACCATCGCAGGGATTCCACCCACTGCCACCGTAGTCGAAGCAGACCTCTATTGGAACATCCTGAACGGGAGCGATCCGGGTGGTGCGATGAACTTCAACGGCAATCCCATCGTTGGGACGATGTTCCAAAAGGGCGGCGATCCCTGCTGGAATAATGGAAGCTGGGCGTTTAGAGCGGATGTTACTCCGTACGTCACGGGCAACGGCGTCTACATGCTCTCCGGGTATCCAACCGGCTCAACAAGCGGGACGGATCCATGGACCACTCCATCGCCGGACCCAAAGATGGAGGGGGCCACGCTGATCGTCTTCTTTGGTCAGCAGTCGACTCCTGGAAAGGTCACGCTTGGTGGCTACATCGACCCGGCGACCGGCGAGATCGTAGACGGGTCCACGCTCGACATTCAGAGTGGCCCCAGTGCGGGAAACAAGGCGACGTTCGGCGGCGTGGTCCAGTTCAAGGCGGGCGATACCGCGCCGAGCGGTAATTTTCGCTATATCGATCACGGGCTGGGAGAGGACATCAAGGAGACGTCATACAGTTTACTCGTGATCAGCGACGGCGCCTGCGGGCCTAACACTCACGCTGCTTTCAGATTCACTGCCGATGAAAACGGAGTTCCTGGCCAGGAGTTCAAAGTCGAGGTAGACGACTGCGCCGAGCCTGGTTCCCAGCCTGGACCGGACACATTCTCGATCCAGAAGCTTCCGGCCGGTTATCTGGCTGCAGGACCGCTGGAGGGAGGGAACGTCCAGATTCATAAACAGTAAGCCTCGCATTGCTGCTTCATAGAACTGCCGTGGGTTTCTACAGATCCACGGCAGGTTTGCTTCGAGGCTGGCCACCGCGCCTTCGCAGATGCAGTTGATCGCGTTTCTGAAGAGCAACGTCGGCCAGAAATTAGTCTGAGAACGGGCGGCTTTCGAACAGAGAATGATGA
>QHVY01000053.1:5007-6296 GCA_003223695.1 Acidobacteriota bacterium | reverse complement strand
CCCCGATGGCGGCGGCTACTCCGACCGCCTCGGCAAAAGCGGCATCAGCAAGCTGCAGGCGTGGGTGCGCGGCGGCGGCACGATCGTCGCCGTCAAAGGCGCGAGCGCTTTTCTTCGCGACAAGGACGTCGAGATCTCCAAACTCAAACCTTGGGAACCGCCGAAGAAAAAAGATGAGACCACACCCGCCGAAGAGCGCTACAACGAGTACCGAATTCCGGGAGCCGCATTTCGGACGACGATGAACGATCATTCGTTTCTGACATTCGGAGTCACACACTCGCCGTTCGCGCTCATCGAAGGGACCGAGGCACTTCTGCCGGTCGCTCACAAAGTCGACAACATCGTCACGATCGTGAAGGACAACCCGCTCGTATCCGGAGTGGCATGGCCGGAGTCGATCGACCGCATGAAGGGCGCCGTTTACATGGTCAGTGAGCCCTATGGGCGCGGTCAGGTGATCACGTTTGCCGATGAGCCACATTTCCGGCTTTTCTGGCGCGGCACGTTGCCGCTGTTCATGAATGCGGTGCTGTACGCGCCGAGTTTTCCGCGAGAGTGAGTGACCCCGGTACAATCGCGTCATCTTGGACCAAATCGGGCCGTATCGCATCGACCGAAAGATCGGTGAAGGCGGTATGGGTGTCGTCTACGCTGCGCACGACGAGCGACTGAACCGGAACGTGGCGTTGAAGATGATCGCCGATCCGTCCGGTGACGCCTCTGCGCGCGCGCGACTCCTGCGAGAAGCTCGTGTGGCCGCCAGCGTAAATCACCCGAACATCTGCCAGCTTTATGACATCGGTGAAACAGACGGTCAGCTCTTTCTCGTCATGGAGTTGCTCGAGGGTGAATCGTTGACCGACCGTCTCGAGCGCGGTCCTCTACCGCTGCCTGAGGTGACGGGGATCGGTCTCGGCATCCTGACCGCCCTGGAATCGCTGCACGGTCGTGGCATGGTTCACCGAGACCTGAAACCGTCGAATGTTTTCCTCACCGCGTACGGCGTCAAGCTGCTCGACTTTGGGCTTGCTAGGGAGGCGGAGCCGGCTTTCATTCAGACCAATGTTCCCACATTGGCTGGCAAGCAAAGGCTGACCGAGCCAGGTGTGGTGGTCGGGACACCACGGTACATGGCACCGGAACAGTTGACAGAGGCTGTTGCGGACGCGCGAACGGACCTCTTTTCGACTGGCGTGATTCTGTTCGAGATGATGACAGGCAAGCTCCCATTCCAGGGCAAGACAGCGCTCCAGCTCTTTCACGCCATTGTTCATGACGTCGTCCCT
>QHVY01000053.1:0-4752 GCA_003223695.1 Acidobacteriota bacterium | reverse complement strand
CTGGCTGCGTCTCGGCAGAATGCCGACGACATCGATCTCGCCGAACTGGCGCGGCGGCTCGACGTCGACATCATCCTTACCGGAACGCTCCTTCGCGGCGCTGATCGGCTTCGCGTCACAGCGCAGCTCGTGCAGGCACCGGAAGGAACGGTGCTCTGGTCGTCGACCGCACAGGGCACAATGCAAGACATTCTCGATCTGCAGGATCAATTGACGCGCCGCATCGTTGCATCACTCGAGTTGCCGCTGAACGAGCGCGAACAGCGCCTTCTACGCCATGATGTACCGGCAAATGCGCGCGCGCATGAGTTCTATCTCCGTGCCTGCCAGCAGGTGTATTCACCGAACTCGTGGGCGATCGCGCGAGATCTGTACGTCCGCGCCCTGGAGGAAGATCCCTCGTACGCGCCGGGGTGGGCGCGGCTGGGGCGCGTGCATCTTCTAATCGGCAAATACTGCGGCGAACCAGCGACGGAGTACGCCGCGGCTGAGGATTCGCTGAAACGCGCACTGGAAATCAACCCTGATCTGCCGGTCGCGCATCACGCATACGCTCAACTCGAGGTGTCGATTGGCCGCGCGAAAGAAGCAATGTTGCGGCTTCTCGATCGGCTGGAGCGCAGTAGCGATCCCGACGTTCTGGCGGGTCTGGTGATGGCGCTGCGGTACTGCGGATTGCTCGAAGACTCGCTTGCCGCGCACGAGCAGGCGCGGCAACTCGATCCCACGATTTCCACGAGTGTTTCGCTCACTTACTGGGTGCGCGGAGACTATGAAAAAGCGCGGGAGACGCTCGATACATCGAAGCAGATGGGCGCCGCAGCCTTCGTTTACGCGTCGCTGGGCCTCGTCGATGAAGGGATCGCAATTCTCGAACAGCGCGAGCGGACGGTTGCCGCGCAAGGCGAACACCTTCGCCGAAACATGCTGGCAGCGTTCCGAGCCACCCTGACAGGCTCGCCGCAAGCCGCGGCTCTGCTTGAATCTGCCAGCGATTTTCCCGACCCGGAAGGCCTCTACAACATCGCACGGTCATTCGCTCACATCGGTCAGCCGCAACGCGCGCTGGAGTTGCTGGAGCGTGCGGCAAAGAATGGCTTTTTCTGCTACGCGATTTACGCACATGACCCCTGGCTCGACCCGCTTCGGAGTGATCAACGTTTCCACGTGATTCTGCAACGCGTCGAACAGCGGTACCTCGATGCGCTGCGTGCGTTTGAGCAGCATGCAGGCAGCCGCGTGCTAGCCGTAGGACGGCGTCGCTAAAAAAATGACGACCCGCCCGCCCGCCGTCGCCGGCTCGTTCTACGAGGCTTCCCCGGAGCGGCTGCGCGAGCAGGTGCAATCGTGTTTCGAAGCGAACGAACAAGCGGCGTCGAAGCAGCGCTTCATCGGCGCCGTCGTTCCGCATGCAGGTTTGATGTACAGCGGCCACGTTGCCGCTGCGTTCTATGCGCTTGCAGAATTGCCGCGGCGGTTCATCATCCTTTGCCCGAATCACACCGGCATCGGACACTTCGCGGCGATCAATCGCGAAGGGGAATGGCGGACGCCGCTCGGATCGGTCGCAATCGATACGCCGCTTGCCGACGCCCTCATCGCCAATACCCGTATCCTCGGCGACGACTGGAAGGCACATGCGCGCGAACATTCGCTCGAAGTTCAGTTGCCGTTTCTGCAGAAGCTTCTCAACAGCTTCACATTCGTTCCGCTTTGTCTCGCTGCGCCGCGCTACTCCTTTTGCGAAGAGATTGGTAATGCGATCGCTGAAGTCGTTGCGTCCCGAGGAGAACCGATCGGAATTCTCGCAAGCTCGGATCTGAATCACTATGAGAATCAGGAAGTCACGCTGCGAAAAGATCAAACAGCGATCGATGCAGTGCTGGCGCTCGACCCTGAAGGTTTGTGGCGCGTCGTTGATGAAGACGACATCTCCATGTGTGGCTTCATCCCAACCACGACGATGCTCATCGCGGCGAAAAAGCTCGGAGCCACTTCTGCCAAACTCATCAAGCACGCGACGTCAGGCGATATCAACCGCGATTACTCGCACGTTGTGGGTTACGCCGCGATTTTGATCTCATAATCACCACAGAGATCACAGAGCACACAGAGAAAGCTCTCTGTGTTCTCTGTGGTAAAAAAATGAATATCGTATTCGCGACAGCCGAGGTTTCTCCCATCGCCAAGACGGGCGGGCTGGGGGATGTCTGCGGCTCGTTGCCGAAAGTAATGGCGAAGCTCGGCCACGACGTCGCGATCTTCATGCCGCTGCATCGGCAGGCGCGCGATTGGTTCGAGCGAACGGGCGCGCCGATCGAAGAGGCGATACCGACGACGCAAATTCTTTGGGCGAACTGGGCGGCCGAGGCGTCGTACTTCCGCTCAGAGCTGCCGGGAACGGACATTCCGCTCTACCTCGTCGCGAACGAGCACTTCTTCAATCGGGAGCAGATTTACGCGCCGCGCGCCGATGGATACGACGACGGCATCGAGCGCTTCGCATTTTTCTGCCGCGCCATCATCCGCGCTTGCGAGCTCCTGGGTATCACACCCGATATTCTTCATGCGCACGACTGGCATACCGCGCTCCTGCCGCTGTACCTGAGCTCGGGTTTGCGCGGCGGCCCCACCTTCGCGGCGACGCGATCCGTCTACACGATCCACAACCTCAACTATCAAGGCATCGGTCGCGCCGCACAATTCGCCGCCCTTGGATTGCATGGCCGCTACTGGTCTCCCGATGCCCTCGAGCATTTCGGCGAAGTGAATCTCATGAAGGGCGGCATCATCTTCGCCGATCAGGTCACCACCGTTTCGCCGAACTACGCGCACGAAATTCAGACGCCAGCGCGCGGCGCGGGACTCGACGGCGTGTTGCGCAGCCTGTCGTTCAAGCTGACCGGAATCATCAACGGCATCGACATCGAGGAGTGGAATCCGGAGGACGATCCGAATCTCGCTTCGACTTACAGCGATGAGCGATTGACCGGCAAAGCTCTGTCGAAACGCGCTCTGCTGCGCGAAGCGAAGCTGCGCTTTCGTGGGAAAACGCCGCTCGTGTGTTTCATCTCGCGCCTCGTCGATCAGAAAGGCGTCGATCTGCTGATTCCCGCTCTTTCGCACATGCTTCGTGCAGGCGCACAAGCCGTTGTCCTCGGCAGCGGCGAATCGCGATACGAGGACGCGCTTTCGCGCGTCGGCGAAGAGCAGGGCGATCGTTGCCGCGTGTGGATTGGATTCGACAACGCCCTCTCTCATCGAATCTACGCCGGATCGGACATGCTCCTCATGCCCTCGATCTACGAACCGTGCGGACTCAATCAAATGTATGCGCTGCGATACGGCACGCTTCCCGTCGTCCGCCTGACCGGCGGTCTTGTGGACACGGTGATCCCGTTCGACGGCACGAATGCCGATGAGGCGACCGGCTTCGGCTTCATGACGGCGTCGCCGCAGGATTTGTTCATCGCCACGTGGGTGGGAATGCTCAACTATCGTGACGCAAGCGTCTGGAAGCGGTTGCAAGCGAACGGAATGTCGCGCGACTTTTCGTGGGACCGATCGGCAATCGAGTATGACGCTGTCTATCGACGGGCGCTGGCGTGAAGTCCGCTGCATACGCAGAGTGCTACGAAGCCATTGCCGCGATCTGGCGCGATGAGGGTGGCGAGGCGCTCGACGACATCGCATTGATGTCCACGATCAACTCGGTCCTGGCCAATCGGTTCTCACATTTCTTCTGGACAGGCTTCTACCGCGTGTGCGGCGACCGGCTGGTGGTCGGTCCATACATCGGCACGGTCGGCTGTCTGCAGATCGAGTTCGGCCGCGGCGTCTGCGGAACTGCGGCGCAGCGACGGGAGACGATCATCGTGCCGGACGTAAGTCGATTTCCAGGCCATATCGCGTGCGATCCGAATTCAAAATCGGAGCTCGTTGTGCCAGTGTTCGGCACCGACGACGAGTTGATCGGCGTGCTGGTCGTCGACTCCGATCAAGTCAATGCATTTGATGAGGAGGACGCGCGCGGGCTGCAGCGGATTGTCGCGCTGTTCCGTCACTTTTCGATGCTTGCGGACAATGAAGAGATGGCATAGGCTCTCACTCCTTCAGACATCGTGCTTGAGAAGGAGGCTGCATGAGCCGACACCGCATTGTGTGCGCAGTGAGTGTACTGGTGACTTTTCTCAGCGTTGCATTGCCGTCGCCGTCTCGATCACTGGCTCCGATGCCGCCGCCTGCACCGTTCCTGATCCATGCCGAACCCTCGGCGTGGCAATGTCCAAGACAAATCCGGGAGGTGAAGTCGTAGCGCTGGGCTCAGGAGGGTACGGCCCGTTCACGATTACCACCGCCGTGTCTATCATCGCTCCACCATCGGTGCATGCCGCCATCGCGCCGGCAATGGGCGACGCAATCACAGTGACGGCCGGGGCATCCGACCGAATCCTGATCGCCGGCCTCTATCTGCAGGCACAGGGGGGAAATATTGGGATCCACGTCAATTCCGCGGGTGTAGTCAACATTCAGAGGACCAAAGTGAGTTCCTTCGCTGGCTCGGGTGTCTACGCGAGCGTCTCCGCGCCGGTCAAGCTCCTGATCGAGGATTCGACGTTTCTCGGCAACGCCGACGGTATCTCAGCCGAGTGCTTTGGCGCGGCAGCGGATCGTATCTCCGTAACCTTGAACCGGGTGACGGTTCTGTATTCCGGCTACGGTGTGTCCGCCGGCTATAACAGTCGGTTTAGC
>QHVY01000102.1:7703-11230 GCA_003223695.1 Acidobacteriota bacterium | reverse complement strand
GAATTGTTCTCCGTGATCACTGACGATCAAGACGATCGTGTTAGGCTGCGCATCGAGCCTTCTCAGAAGCGGCTCCAAAGCACTGTCGAGATATCTCACGACAATGGCGTAGTTGTCGCGCAGTTGCCCCAGAATGGCCGGCGGAAGCGGCTGATCGAGTTTCATGGCCCGGTCAATCGCCGGATAGCCCGTAAAAGGCTCAAACGGCACATACCCCGTCGGCCGGAACGACCTCGGCACGTAGTAGGGAAGGTGCGCGTCCATATAATTCAACATAAGAAAAAAAGGTTGTTCGTCGCTCCCCTTCGCCAGAAATTGCAATGCCCGGTCAGTGACCTTCTCCGCCGTCATGCGGCAAAGTGGGACACGAGCCGTCGGAACGAGTTTGATAAGAAAGCCGATACTCGTGCGGCAGAGATCGAGATCGCTTGTTGAGTATTGGAAAGAGTCGAAACCCCGCGAAAAACCGGTGCCCGGATTCAAGTATGGGTTCGACAGGATCGCTCCAGTTCGATAACCACTCGATTGCAGCGTCTCGGCGAGTGTCGGACGCTCGTGCTCGTAATGCTGATGATCGAAGTCCATGTCCAGGGTCGCCGGCCCGTATCCGGTGACCATCGAGAAATGCGACGGAAGAGTCCATGAAAATTGCGAGTACGCATTGTCGAAGACAATCGCTTGCGAGCTAAAACGAGCGAGGTTGAGCGCCTGAGCGGAGGCGCCGGGTGCGAGACCCGACGAGTCGTACCTGAGCGTGTCGAGAATGATCAAGACGATATTCGGCCCGCGATTTGGAGAGCGAATTTGCGTACTGCGTCGAGGCGCTGCAGTCGATGCTGCGGCAATCACTGCAGCGGCGACCAACGCGGTAACGAGGGCCGCGGCGACGTGAATCGGAAACCGCCGAAGCTTGTCGCGCCAGCGAAATGCTGCGAAACCGATCGCCGCGATTACGAGCAGCGCCAGCGGAATCGAGATGCGAATGCCCGACTCCGGCCGGATCACGCGAAAGAGAATGATCATGCGCACGATCACCAGAGTGCCGAGGACGCCGATGACGAGCAGCGGCTCGGCGATTGGGCGCAGTCGCACGAGGAGCAATAGGCCCGCCGTGACCAGGCTGAAGACGACCCACACTGCCGGCGCGACGAGCCACACCCGCAATGGCACGTAGGCAATGCGGTCGGTGGTGAAGAACTTCGACTGGACCGCTAGCGCGTCGAGCAGTCCAGCAGAAATTCCCAGAAAAATGGCGAGCGCAAACACCGATTGGTATTTGCGCTCGGCGAGACTATTCATGCGGCGTGCGATTCTATCCGCCGCAGTTGCCTGTTGGACGTTTACTTCAGGGCGATGGTTGAGGTGAAGGCGCCGTCGCTTCCGTTGCCCGTCAGTCGATTGTCGCCGAAGGATTGGAGATCGTCCCCGCCTCCAGTGGCCAGGCCAGCGCCGTTGTTGGCGATATAGGACTGCGACACTCGGATCACGCGCGTCGAGGTGCCTCCGCCCTGGAGCGCCGTGCCGGGATTGTGAACGAACGCGCAGCCCTCCACATTTGTATGACTTGTGTTCGATGTTGAGACGAAGATCCCGGCGCCGTTCGCCGTGATCAACGATTCTCGGATGATGCCGTCAACGCTTCCGCCCGCTCCAGGGGTGATGGAAATGGCATTTCCGCTGTTGTTTTCCACTCGCGTCCGATCGACGGTCAGTCGACTTATTCCGAGGCCGCCTGACGACATGGCGATGCCCGTGGCATTGAGGCGGAGAAACGAGTCGACCACGGACATCCAAAAGCTACCAAACAGGTCATTCGACATAACGGCATTGATGCCGCTGTTCGAAAAGCCGGTAATCGTGCAGTTTTCGATGTGAAGCTGGCGGGCGTTCAAGATCGTGATTCCGTCCGTGGCGCCAAGGCTGTTGATCCAGAGATTTCTCAGGAATACGTCGATTGCCGAACCATCAACGGTGATTGCCGCTCCGGTCGTGGGCGCCAGCGCGGCGTGAATTCCTCCCGGTGAAATGATGGATACAGATTTGTTCACAGTGAACGGCCCATAACCGGCCGATGACAAGACGACGATTTCCCCGCCGGGATTCGTCCTGAAAATGGCCGCGTCGAAGGTTCTGCATGGATCGGGAACGGTGCACGATGCTGTATCCACACCGGTCAGTGACACCGCGCTGCGGTTGTTCTGGGCATTCGCCGCGATGGAACAAACCAATATCAAACAAACAGCAAGAAACACGAAGGGCGAGCGGTTCGTCTGTAGCATGCGATTTCTCCTCGTTTGTGAACAGAAGGATATCGCCGCTCGCGAAACAGCCGCAAAGGGTTACCTCAACGCGATGGTCGAGGTGAAGTTGCCGTCGCTTAAGTTGCCGGTCAGGCGATTATTCCCGAACGACCGGAGGTCGTCGCCCCCCTGGCTATACACTCCGTAGTAGTTGTTGGCGATGTACGATTGCGACACTCGAATCACCCTCGTCGCATCGCCCCCGCCGATGAGCGCGCCGTTCGCATTGTGAACGAAGGCGCAGCTCTCGACATTCGTGTGACTGGTCTGACTGCCGGCGACGTGGATCCCATTACCACCTGAGTTGATTACCGACTCTCGGATCATGCTATCAACGACTCCGCTGCTGCCCGGATTGACATAAATGCCTTCATTGTTATTTTCGAGTCGCGTTCTATCGACGGTCACTCGACTCGTCCTCCCGGTGCCCGATGAGAGATTGATACCGATGTTGTTCATCCGAACAAATGAATCGAGCACAGACAGCCAGTCCACGCCCGGTACAGAGTTGATCCCGTTACTAAACCTGGCAATCGTGCAGTTCTCGACATGCACCTGATCGGCGTTCAGTACTTTGATTCCGTCCGTTGCGCCAAGGCTGTTGATCCACAGATTCTTGAGGATGACATCGATGCCTGCTCCATTAATCGTGACCGCTGCCCCGGTCGTCGGTGCCAACGCGGCGTGAATTCCTTCGGGAGAAATGATGGCCACGGAGTTGGTCACAGTGAACGGGCCATACCCGCCCGACGACAAAACGACGATTTCGCCGCCGGAGTTTGTCTTTGAGATCGCCGTGTCGAACGTGCGACACGGATCAGGAACGGTGCACGTAGCCATATCGCTGCCGGTGACCGACACAGCGCTGCGATTGTTTTGGGCGATCGCCGCGGTCCAACAAGTCACAGTCAAACAAATAGCCAGAAACACGAAGGGCGAGCGGTTCGTCTGTAGCATGCGAATTCTCCTTTTCTTTGAAAAGGGAGCATATCGCCGATTGCAACGGGGCACGGCGTGAGAGTAGGCTGCTGCACTCTCAGTCACTGCGGAGGACATCATGCGATTCAAAGAGAGCGCCTGGATGATTCTGCTGCTGGTGAGTTTGTCCGCTTACGCGCAGAACAACCGCAGCGCGGTCTCCTTGACTGGAAGTGATCTTGCGACGTGCACGGTGCCCGATCCTTGTCGCACCATTGACGTGGCTATGTCGAAGACCAACAGCGGAGG
>QHVY01000102.1:0-7524 GCA_003223695.1 Acidobacteriota bacterium | reverse complement strand
TTCAACGGCAACGGCATCGAGGTGACCGCCGGTGCCGAGGTGTTCATCAAGGAGGCGGAGGTGAGGGAGAGCCGCGGCTCCGGAATTCTTGTCAGCACGCAAGGGGCGCAGGGGGCAGCGGTAGCGATCGAGGGCGCTCGCCTGGAGCGCAATAATTACGGGCTGACCGCGGATACGAATGCCAGCCTTACAATCCGAAATGTTCTCGCGGTGCGCAATGGGAGCTACGGCTTCTTTTTTCGTAATGCCGGCGCCATCTATCCGCTCGTCGGAAGCATTGAGAATTCCGTGGCTGCCGACGGAACGAATGGATTCGTTGTCGCCGATGGCGCTCAGGTCACCATCCGCGACAGCGTGTCGCGCTACAACAATGGGTTTGGATTCCAGGCATACAGCAATGTGGGCGGGAGCCGGAGCGAGCTAATCCTGGACCGACGGGACGGGAGACAGTCCAGCGCTCATTACAGTATCCAACTCGACGGTTGCCAACAATCGCAACAATGGCATTGTGGCGTCGACGAACGGCACCGTTAGGGCGTACGCGAACATTGTGACCAGAAACTCTGTCGGCTTCAACGCTCAGATCGGCATCATCGAATCCGCCGGCAACAATCTCGTTCGCGACAACGCCACGGAAGTCCTCGGAACGCCCACGATCGTTCCATTAATGTAGCGAAGGGCCGCTCCTCACTTCAGCGGGATCGTGGAGGTAAAGGCGCCGTCGTCGCCGTTGCCGATGAGGCGATTGTTGCCGAACGACTGCAGGTCATCGCCGGTTCGAGAAAAGACTCCAACAGCATTGTTCGCAATATAAGACTGCGACACTCGAATCACCCTTGTCGCATCGCCCCCGCCGAAGAGCGCGAATCCCGTGTTGTGAACGACGGCGCAACTCTCGACATTCGTGTGACTGGTCTCAGTTTCTAAGACGTCGATCCCATAACCACCCGAGTTGATTACCGACTCTCTGATCATGCTATCAACGACTCCGCTGCTGCCTGGATTGACCAAAATGCCTTCATTGTTATTTTCGAGTCGTGTTCTATCGACGGTCACTCGACTCACACTCCCGGGGCCCGATGAGAGATATATACCGTAGGTAGTGTTCAGCCGAACAAATGAATCGAGCACAGAGAGCCCACAGTCCGCGTTCGGTATGAAATTGATCCCGTTACTAAACCTGGCAATCGTGCAGTTCTCGACATTCACTTGATGGGCGTTCAAGACCTTGATTCCATCAGAGGCACCGAGGCTGTTGATCCACAGATTCCTGAGGATGACATCGATGCCCGCTCCATTAATCGTGACCGCTGCCCCGGTTGTCGGTGCCAGCGCGGCGTGAATTCCTCCCGGCGAAATGATGGCCACCGATTTGGTTACATTGAAGGGTCCGTATCCGCCCGAGGACAAAACGACGATTTCGCCGCCGGAGTTGGTCTTGGAAATCGCGGTGTCGAATGTGCGGCACGGATCGGGAATTGTGCACGTTGCCATGTCGCTGCCGGTGACCGACACCGCGCTGCGGTTGTTCTGGGAATACACCGCGGTCCAGCAAATCAGATTGAGGGAAACAGCAAGAAACACTAAGTGCCGACGATCTGTTTGACGCATGCGATTTCTCCTTTTCTCGAGAGCGGGAGAATATCGCGCCTTGGCAAACGGCAACAACGGCGGCAAACTTGCTCAGCCACGAATGCCTGTCGTCTCCGTCATCATCGTCAACTTCAACGGCGCCCACTTGCTGCCCGACTGTCTCGGCTCGCTGAAGCAGCAGACCTTTGGCGATTTCGAAGTCATCTTCGTTGACAACGGATCGACCGATCCCTCGGTGAATATTGCCCGGGAGCTATTTCCACAAATCGAAATCATCGCTCTCGATTCGAATACCGGCTTCGCACACGCCAACAATGTAGGGATTGCCACGGCGAGAGGAGAGTTGGTCGTGCTGCTGAACAACGACGCCTGCGCAGCGCCGACATTTCTCGAGGAGCTGCTCCGCGCCGTCGAAAGCAACGAGGAGATCGGCCTTGCCGCTCCGAAGATCCTCAATTTCTTCGAGCGCACTGTGATCGACTCGGTGGGCGGCTTGCGAATGACCGCCGATGGCATTGGAGAGGGGAGAGGTCGCGGTGAAGTCGACAACGGTCAATACGACGAGCTCGTGGACATTCTAGTGCCCAGTGGCTGTGCGGCACTGTACCGCCGCAAAATGCTCGAGGAAATCGGTGGCTTCGCCGACGAATTTTTCGCCTACTGCGAGGACGCCGAGCTGGGACTGCGCACGCGTTTAGCGGGCTATCGCGCGATTTCCGTTCCCAAAGCAATCGCCTACCATAAGTACTCTGCCTCGACCCACGCGTACTCGTCACAGAAGCTTTTTCTCGTTGAAAGAAATCGCTTGTATGTCCTTATGAGAACGTATCCGATGAGGCTGATCCTTCTCTCACCGATTTGGACGCTGTGCCGCTATGTGTTGATGGGATACGCCGCGCTGAGCAGACGCGGCAGAGGAGTCGCTGTCAACAATGAAGGCGTCGGGACTCTCGCGTTCGCGCTGGTCCGAGGTGCCTGGAATGGACTTCGATCGCTGCCGGATCAGTGGAGGCGGCGCGCGTCAGTGGCGCGCAAGATTCCTTCTTCTGCGTTCGTGACGCTCTTGCGGAATCATCGAGCGTCGCTTCGCCATTTGATCCTGCGCCCGTAGCATCAGTCCGCCGTGAACGGCCCATCGAACGTACCGTTCGTCCCATTTGCCTGCAGCGTATTGTTGAGACGCGACAGGATCGGAGAGCTTTGTCCGCCGCTATTCTGGAGGCCGGTGGTGTTGTGCGAGATCGTGCAGTTCGACACCCGCGTGGTCGCCGTCCCTGCCGGAGCTGCGGAGGCGATGCCGGTGCCATTGCCCGAGATTGTCGAGCTCTCAATGACGACGTCTGCGACAAGAGTGGCTACCTGCGCAATCACAATGAGACCAGCGCCGTTGTTCGCGAGGACGGTGTTGGTAATGGTCGCCTTTCCGGTTTGGTAAACGGAAATGGCGATGTTGCTGTTGTGATCGATGTTGCAGTTTGTGATCGTGGTCGAGACCGTGGGATAGCCCATTCCACCATTTCCGACCTGAATCCCAGTGTAAGAATCTATGATGCTCGTGTTGGAAACGGATAGATTGGCGCCGCTCAGATCCATGATTCCTGTGGCGGTCAGGCGATCGATTGCTGTATTTTCAACGCTGAGGGAGCGGGCGTGGATGTAATTGATTCCATTCGAGCCACCCAGGCCGTTAATCGTAATTCCGCGCAAGACGACGTCGTCAGTGCCGCCGGCTGAAACCGTGATCCCGTCCGTAGTCGTAGGCGCCAGTCCGGCGTACGCTCCGGGAACGGGACGAACGGTCACTGCTCGGTCGATAGTAAACGGGCCATAGCCGCCGGAATCGAGGGCGATGATTTCTCCGCCCGAATTCGTGACTGTAATCGCTTTGGCGAAAGTACGGCAGGGAGCGGGAACCGTGCACGCATTCCCGTCGCTGCCATTGACCGAGACGGCCGATCGGGTATTTTGACCAAAAGCAGCGCAGGTGCAGGCGAGCACGGCGGCGCAAAGAGTGAGACATTGGCGGCGCATATCAGTCTCCTGTAAAGGTTCCATTAGTCCGCGGAAAATGTCGCGGTGAACGTTCCGTTTGTTGCGTTCCCTTGCAATGTATTGTTTTGACGCGACAAAATGGGAGCAAGCTGCGCGTTGTTGCTGGAGACACCGGTCGTATTGTGTGAAATCGTGCAGTTCGACGCGCGGATTGTTGCCGTTCCGTCGCCGGCGGCAGCATAGAGGCCGTAGGCATTGTCGGAAAGCGTCGACCTCTCAATGACGACATCCGCCGCCAATGTGGGAACCTGAGAAAGCACCTCCAGCCCCGTGCCGCTGTTATGGCTCAAAACGGTGTTTGTCACGGTGGCACGGCCCGTCTGATATACGGCCACGCCGAAGCTGTTGTGGTCCATCCTGCTGCCTGAAATTGTTGCGAACACCGTCGGATCGCCCACGTTTCCATTTCCTACCTGCACGCCGGTGTACGAATTTGTCACTGCGGTGTCGGACACGACCAGCATACCGGCCGAGACGTCGGAGATTCCGGTTCCGGTCATGCGGTCAATAGAACAATTTTGAATCGTCAGTGTGCGACCGCTCCCAAAGGTGATCCCAGTGAGGTTGCTGCCCCCCAATCCGTTGATGGTGATTCCGCGCAAAATGACGTCGTCATTCACCCCGGCATAGACCCCGATCCCATCGCTCGATGACGGCGCCAGCCCGGCGTAAGCTCCCGGAATCGGACGAACCGACACAGCTCTGTCGATCGTGAACGGACCGTAACCGCCGGAATCGAGAGCAATGATTTCTCCTCCCGAGTTTGTCACTGTGATCGCCTTGGCGAACGTGCGGCAGGGAGAGGGCACGGTGCAAGGATTCGCGTCGTTCCCATGGATCGAAACCGCGGAGCGGGTGTTCTGAGCGAGTGCATAGCCGCCGACGAGAAAGGTGCACAAGACAAAGAGAACTCGATGATTCATAGAGGCTCCTTCGATCGGGCGTTTGTTGGGAGAGGGTTTGCAGATTACTTCGACAGGTCGCGTCAGTCAACTCTCACGTGGTATACCGCGTCGCGAATGGCCAGGGTCTCTTGCTGCTGGCCGGCTACAGCCTCTTCACGCTCGCAGTCGGCGGCGTCGTTATGGGCTACGACTCTTATGCTTACGAGCGCTGGGCCGACACGCTTCTCGGGGTCCGTTTCAACTATGCGAGTTTTTTTCAATCGCCAGCCATTCGCCCTCTCCATGCTTTCCGGATCGGATTTATCACCCTCATTGCACTGACGAAAATGCTTTGCGGTGATCGTTGGCAAATCGCGCTCATCGCTACGAACCATCTCGCGAGCGCGTTTGCTGGCGTCTTATTGGTACGGATCACCCGGCTCGTGACCGGACTGCGAATTGCCGCGTGGCTGAGTCTCGGTTTTTATGGAATGTCCTTCGACGTAGCGCACTGGAATCGATTCGTCTTGAGCGACTCTACATTTCTATTGTTGAGCTTTGCGGTTTTCTTTTGTGCTGTCCGTGGGATCGTGACCGAGGATCGTCCGACAGCGAGGTGGATCAGCGCCGCAGCGCTGTCGCTTCTCGCGATTTTTTATCGCCCCACCGGATGTGTAGTCATTGTTCCTCTCATTTACAGCTTCTTCTCGAGATCGAGGCGAGCCCGCGGCCACGCTGTCTCATTTGTACAGACAATGATCGTCTTTGTTCTTGTAGCAGTGATGGCATTTGCCGCTGCAGCACTGATCGTCAAGGAACCTGCCAGGTGGCCATTCCGTCTTGGATCAAAACAGATCCGCATGCTGAGCCTCAGGGCCGGCTCGGGCGAGGTCGTCGAAGTACACGTATATCGTCCTCCGCCTCAGCGATTCGGCGACTTTTTGCTTCTCTATATGGATAAATTCGTCCGCTTTTTCCAAATAACGGCCAGCGACTTCAGCCCGCGTCATAACGCGTATCTGCTGCTGTTTTTCGTTCCTCTTTATGGGTGCGCTCTGGCAGCCATTACATGGATGGCGATACAACGGCGGATTGGCGGGCGCGAAATCGCCATTCTGGTGGCCCTCGTTGAAATTCTCAGCTTCGCCCTCTTTCACGCCTTGACGATCGTTGATTCGATCTGGCGTTACAGAGTGCCCATCCTTCCACATCTGATCCTTCTGGCGGCGTTTGGCCTGGCGAAGACATACAGTCCACGTGCTATCAACAATTGAATGACCGGGATCAGGGGCCGAGTCAAAATGGATCATGAAAGGAGTCAAGCGTAGCGCCGGCTCTCAGCCGGCGGCTGAGCCGACTGAGAGTCGGCTCTACGAATCTCCGCCTTCCAGGTGGTCATGTTTCACCGCGCGGTGCGAAAGCGCCGCGCCCTGTATTACGGAAGCGTCTGCGCGCTCGCGAGCTTCCTCTCCTGCTGCTGGTACTCCTCGGCAGCTTCCTCCTCGCGCACGCGGTTGTGAAGCAGGCACAATACGACGACTGCCGGCAGGGCGATCAACAGCACGAGAATTCCGTAGAGAGCGATTCGCTGCGCGCTGAGGCTGCGCAATGTTCGCGTCGTCGGCGGACCGGTGAGCGTGAAGAGTTGTGCGGACGGCGTCATGTTGCGCGACACGATCTGGAACAGCTCGTTCATCTTGTCGATCAGCCCACCGACTTCGGTGCGCGTCTGATCGATTTCTGATCGCACCGTCGCGGGATTCAACGCCGAACCGGCGGAGGATTTTCGAAGCTCCTCGAGAACAGAGGTGTCGTAGGCCACCGCTTGCTTGAGTGGGATCGTGTCTGCGGTTGCTTTGCGAAAATCATCGACGAGCGCCTGGCGATACTTCGCGTCAGTGGCGCGACCGCTCATCGCCACAAGGCGATCGAGAAAACTATCGCTGAGCTGCGGCATTACCGCTTCGCCGGCCTTTGCCTGTTCCGGCATTTTCACCGCGCCGGCCGACGATGTAGTTTCTGTCGCGCTCGGCTGCGCGTACATGGCGATCGAATCACGAACGGAATCTGCCACTCTTTGTGCTGATTCGAGCTGGCGCTGATCGTACGCGAGCTGACTCTCGAGAAAGCGCAGCGTCGCCGCACGATCACTCGTCAAACCGGAGCTGTGCAGTCCGGCAGCGAGCAGAGGCTCGAGGCGGAATCTCATGATCTCGTCGAGCCGGATTCGCACTTCCTCGAGCGACAGCCGGTCTTGGGGCGTGCGGGCCAGCATCGCACCAGGAAGCCTTTCGATCTTTAGAACATTGTTGATGACGCGATTGGCTTTCGAGCGAAGGACTTCGATCGCGGCAATCAGATCGTTCTGCTCCATCGCGCTCGGGTTGAGAACCTCAGGCGAGAGCACGGAAACCTGGTAGGCAATCACGTGCTGCTGGTTGACCGCGAAGTCCGCCCAGTCATTCAGGATGTCGAGGATGATTTTCCTCGCCAGCGGCTCGGGGATGAATCTCCTGCCGGCGCGGCGATCGAGGTTGATCGAGTATTCATTCTTGGCAATGCTTTGCGCTTTCAGCTCGAACTCTCTCTGCAGGCGCTCGCGATCGATTGGAGAAAGCTTCGGATCGGCGAGCTTCGCCAGGTACTCCGCGGCCAGGAGCTCGTACTGCCGGTTCGATTCGAGGACGAACACCGCGCGGCTGAATTCACCGAACCCGATGTAGTCGCCGAGGCGATTGTCCTGCCAGACGCGGGTGAGAGTCGGGCCGCCAATCGAGACGGAACATCTGTGACGTAATCTGTGTCACGGGGCTCATGAGATAGACCGCCAGGGCGATGATCAGGTAGGCAAGAAAGACACCGGCGAGGGAAAGCAGGATCACCGCGCTGTACCTGCGGATCACGTGCGTAAAGTGACTGACGGAGAGCGGCGGCTCCGGTTCGAGCAGGATTTCGCGGTCGAGCTGGTGGTGAGTAGGGCGGTCGAGATAGTCGG
>QHVY01000101.1 GCA_003223695.1 Acidobacteriota bacterium | reverse complement strand
GGCGCCAAAAATGGTGGGTTATTTGGTGAAACCCATCACTTCCCTGGCTTGGGGTCGTAGCTTTCCTTGTGATTTTTCTACAAGCGCTAGATTGCTACAGTCAGCAGCCCCGTGCATGGTGAAGAATAATTGAAGTATGGAATTCCATATGATCGGCGGCCTATCAGAGCCCGTCTTGTAATTTCTCCACGAGCGGTAGAAAAATCACAAGGAAAGCTACGACCCCATCATTTCGTGTAAACCGTCACTTCCACCGACGATCCCGCGGGGACAACCTCCGCCGGAGGCCCGTTCCACGAGATGCGCACCGGCACGCGTTGAACAACCTTGACGAAGTTGCCCGATGCGTTGTCTGGCGGCAGTAACGAAAACGTCGCACCGGTGCCACCGGAGAGACTCTCGAGGTGGCCATCAAATTTTCTTCCGCCCAGTGCGTCGACTTTGATCGAGGCGCGCTGGCCCGGATGCATCGCTTTCAACTGCGTCTCTTTGAAGTTCGCGATCACATACGTCGTTCGCGGTACGAGCTGAACGATCGGCTGTCCGAGCGCGACATATGAGCCCGGATGAACGGCGAGCTTTGATGCAAGCCCGTCAACCGGCGCGGCAATTTTCGTGTACGAAAGTGAGAGCTGTGCTGCCTGCAGCGCTGCTTGTGCAGTCTGCACTTTTGCATGACCGAGCTGCGCCTGCGCCTGCGCGGCGTTGACCTGTGCTGCGACCGGCGCACTCTGTTCGAATCGTCCTTGCGCCTGCTGAATATTCGCCACTGCAGCCTGCCGCTGATTTTCTGAAGCGGTCAATGCGGCGCGAGCCTGTGCGAGCTCCGCCTGCGCGGTTTCATTTGCGGCGCGTGCGGCGTCGACCTGCGCTTTTGAGATGTCGCCCTTGCCGCCGAGGTCTTCGGCGCGCGCTAAATCGAGTCGCGCTTTGTTTGCATTCGCCTCGGCTCGCGCGATTGCGGCCCGCGCCTGGGCAACCGCTGCAGATGATGTGCCGGCCATCTCGCGCGAGGCCTGAACCGCGCCCTGCGCGGCGACGTAGCCGCCTTTGGCGCTGGCTTGAGCAACAGCGACGCGCGCGTCCGCATCGGCGGCCTGCGCAAGCGCGCTCTGCAAGTCCGCCTGCGCCTGTGCGACTTTCACCAACGCGTCGGATGGATCGATGTCCGCGATCGGATCGCCTTTGTGAAGCTGCTGATTTTCGTGAATATAAACGTTAACGATTTGTCCCGCGATGCGCGCGGCGACCGGTACGACATCGGCAGCGACCTGCGCGTCGTCGGTCGTCTCTTTTCCCGAAGTGACCAGCGCATAAATTCCGTAGAGGATCAGCAGCGCCACGACCGCGATCGCGATGATGAAGTAGATCCTCTTCGCGCGTTCCGGCTTGACGGCCGGCTCGTGCTCAGCGATTTCAGGAATCTGAGGTACCGGCGCGGGTTGCACTTACATCTCCACGTGTACTTCGATTTTTTCGGAGGTTTCGGGCATCTTCAAAAAGAAAACCAGCGGCAGCACGCACAGAAACGCGATCCCGCAAATCAGGAACAGCCGCTCGAACGACAGCACCATCGCCTGCTGTCGCACCTGAAGGTCCAGCATCTGTGCCGCCGTCGTCTGCACCGCCGGACCGGCCACGCCCCGAGCGGCGAGCATGCGCTGCATCGCGCCGATGCGCGTTGCCACCGCAAGGCGATCCATGCTGATGTTTGCGAGCATTGCGCCACGCGCCCGCGTCGCGAATCGCGACATCAGCGTGGCCATGATCGCCAGTCCGATCGATCCTCCAACTTGACGCAAAAGCGAGTTCAGTCCGGTCGCATCCGAGAGCCGATGCCGGGGAATGCTGCTCAGCGCGATCGTCGTGAGCGGGATGAACAGGCAACTGAATGCCACGCCCTGCAGGATCAGGACATTCACAATTCCTCGAGACGAGGTCGCCAGGGTGTAGTGCCCCATGAGCCAGGCAGTGTATGCGAAGACAAGAATGCCGAACGCGACCACGGCGCGCGGCGAGACTCTGTTGTAGATGCGGCCGACGATCGGCATGACCACCAACATCGTCAGTGAGCGGGGCATCAAGGCGAGGCCGGATTGCGTCGCCGTGAATCCGAGGAGCGTCTGCATGAAGAGCGGAAGAAGGAAGGTCACCGACATCAGCATCGCGAACATCACCGCGCCGATCATCGTGCCCGAGAAAAACACCATGTCTTTGAAGAGCGAGATGTCGACGGCCGGAACGCGCGCGCTCAGCTCGCGCACGACGAGCAGCACGAGCGAAATCACCGAGACAAACGCAATCGTTTTGATCTCACCCGATTCGAACCAATCGTTGCGGTTCCCCTCTTCGAGCACGTACTGCAGCGTACCGAGTCCGGCGATCAGCAGCCCGATGCCCCACCAATCCATGTTCTTGCGCTGACGCGCGGCCATCGCGCGCAATGCGTCGCGCACGTCGGCCGGCTCGTGCACGAATCGGGTGACCATCAGCACAGAAACGACGCAGACGGGGATGTTGATGTAGAAAATCCAGGGCCAGCTATAGTTGTCAACAATATAGCCGCCGAGCGTCGGTCCGAACGCAGGTCCGAGCACTACAGCCATTCCGAAAACTGCCATGGCCATGCCCTGTTCTTGCGGAGGGAACGTTTGTCGCAGGATCGCCTGCTCGGTCGGCTGCAGCGCGCCCGCGCCAATTCCTTGAATGATGCGGAAGACAACGAGCAGCGGAAGCGTGCGCGCCATGCCGCAAAGCGCGGAACCGATGCCGAAGAGTACAAGACAAAACAGATAGACGCGTTTCTGCCCGAACAGGCGGGCGAGAAATCCGGTCAGCGGCATGACCATCACCGTGGCGATGACGAATCCCGTCGTCACCCACGTCACTTGTTCGACTGTCACGCCCAGCGATCCCATGAGATGCGGAACGGCGACATTGACGATCGACGCGTCAATCGCCCCCATCAGGGTGCCGAAGGTGATCGAGATTGTGACCAGCCATTTGTTGACGGGCTTACGCTCGGTCGCCGGATGAGGTAGCGCGATCGTTCCTACACTCATCGCCCCTCACCCGCCGCTTCGCGGCACCCTCTCCCGGCGGGAGAGGGATCTCGTTTGCGAGCCTTCTCCCTCGGGAGAAGGTGGCCAAAGGCCGGATGAGGGGTCATCGCGTGCCTCGGTTGGCCGTTCGCCGTTGGCTGTTGGCCGTGAGGTTTCTCGGCGAACGGCGATCGGCCAACAGCCAACGATTTTTCGGAATCATCGTCCCCCCACCATCTTCCGAATGTCGCCCGTGGCATGCAGCAGATCGAAATACGCCGCCGCGGCGTCGGCTTGCGCGGCGATGAGATCCTCGCGCGCCTGGCGGTACGCATCCTGCGCGCGATCGACTTCGACCGGCGAGCCGTATCCCGACGCTCTCCTGTCGCGCGCGACGTTCAACGCCTCTTCGGCCACGCGCTCATTCTCGGTCGCCACCGCGACGCGCGCGTTCGCCGTTTCGAGACTCATCACTGAGCGGCGCACGTCCTGCTCAACGTCGCGTTGCCGCTGCTCGTCCTGGATGCGCACGTCGTTGTAATCGGCGCGTGCTCGCGCTACCGCGGCCTCGATGTCGGCGTGAAAAAGCGGCATGGAGAGAGTCGCCGCGATGCGTCGCGTCCATAACAAGTCGGTCGCATGATTGCCGCTGTAGTCGCCGAGGAAATCGAAGCCGACGCTGGGGAGCCGGCGGGCGCGCTGCGCGGAGACGAGAAGCTCCGCCGATTTTTCACGCGCCGCGATTTCCTTCAACTCGGGCCGCTGACTGCGCGCCGTGCTGAGCGCCGTATCAACGGGCGGGACGGGCGGGGTGGCGGGCAACGGTTCCGTCAATGTCAACTCTGTGCCTTCGTTTTCGCCGATGGCGTTGAGCAGCGCGAGCAGCGCAGTGCGTTGGTCGTTTTGGGCGATCAGCAACGCCTGACGCGCGCGATCGACCTGTACGGTTGCCTGTGCGACATCCAGCCGCGTGCCGGTGCCGGCCGAAAATTCATCCTGCGCGACTTTGAGCAATCGTTCGAACAGCGCAATGTCCGCTTCGCGCGATGCGATTTGCGTCGATGCGCGCTGGGCGATCACGTAAAGGCGAGCGACGGCGGAGGCAACGTCATTCTCTGCCTGCTCTGTCGCGTAACGGCTCGCCGCGACACCCTGGCTTCGAGCCTGATACGGTGACGTTGAAGGGTCCGACGACCGGCGGCAAACCCGGAAGTGAGAATCCAAACGTTTGCAAATTGATCGATTGGTTGTATCGAATCACACGCGCATCTGCCTGGGGAAAGAGCGACTCCAGCGCCTCCAGTCTCGCGATGCGCGCGCGATCTTCTGCGGAACGTGCGAGCTGCGCCTGCGTCCCGGCCTGCAACGCGCGATGAACGGCGTCGGCAAGCGAAAGGCGCAGCGGCTGCGCGGCCACAGGAATTGCCAGGATGAGAATGAACAGACTTCGACAGCACATCAACGCGGACTCAAGCAATACGATCGCCAGTTATGGCTTTGCCGCTCGTCTACGCGGCAAAGGAGGCGACACAGTGACGGTCGTCTGCGCAGTGACCGAGCCACTCGGACCGGTCGCCGTCAAAGTGTAGAGCGTCGTCTGCGCAGGTGAGACGGTGACGGATCCGGAGACCGATTGCGATCCGACTCCGTTGTCGATTGACACCGATGTGGCGCCCGACGTCGTCCACGACAGCGTCGTCGATTGACCGGTAACGATCGCAGACGGCATCACCGAAAAAGACAGAATGCTCAGAACCGGCGCAGCAGATCTAAGATTGACGGTCATCGCAATCGCTCCCGCGCCGAACGGCGCCGTCTCACTCACCGCCCCGTTCGAGAGCGTGCCGTACAACGGGAGAACTTCTTCGCCTCCATTGAGAACGGCACAGTTGCCAAAACCATCCGAGACGATGGTCAGGGTGTCTTCAAGGATGACCGCTCCCGAGATCGCGGTCCCTGCCTGGACCAGTGACACGGATGCCGTTCCCGCGAAGGGGACCGTCCCGATGTTGAAGCAAAACGCCAATCCATTGTCACTCTCGCTATAAGTGCCGTCGTAGTGTCCGGAAAAATTGGAAGCGGGAGCCTGCGTTCCCGATTGCGTGAGATTGAACATGCCCGCCGTTGATGTGGGACTGGCGCCGGCCACCGTGCCGCTCATGCCGTTACTGCCGATCGTTGCAGCCATCGGAAAGTCGAACAACGCTGATGGATCGAATGCCACGCCGGTGAACGTTGAGCCCGAGACAACGCCGGCGACGGACATGGCCTGAGTCAGATTCGCGATCGTCGAGCAGTTTTGGTCGTACAACGGGACATTCGTGATCGTCAGTACGCCGGCCGCAGTGCTCCCGACTTGCGTCAATCCGAGGGTGAGCGAGCCGCTGTAGCTCTTCTTCGTCGAGCCGTTTGGACAAAGGTCCGTGAAGCTGTAAGTGCCCGACCAGTTCCCGCTGACGTCGACGACCGGAGCGGCGCCGGTGGTCCGGGCGAGATTCAATGAACCTGTCAGTCCATTCACATCCGACAGTTGCAGCACGATGCTATTGGCGTTCACGGTTCCCGCGAGTTGCCATCCGTTGGGATCGTTCGGAACCGTCAGGCTCAACGTCGATCCACCAGTCATGCCGAAGAGATCATGCGTAATTTCGCCGGCGGTCGTCGTGCAGTTGTTGTTGAAGAAGGTGAAATTTGTGAGGTCGATTCTTCCGGTGAGCGAGCTGCCGGCCTGCAGCAATGTGACCGAAGCGTTGCCGCTCCACGTGAAGGTTTTGTTTTGACATGCGCTCAATTGGATGCTGAGGGCATATGTGCCGCTCCAGTTTCCTGTTAGGCCGGTTTGCGCCACGGCCGGAGCCGCGACGAGCATCATTGCAATCAGGAGTTTCCGGGTCGCCATAGTCCCTCTCGGTTTGCACCAAGCAGTCCAGCTTTTCGCAGCGACTCGCTGACTCGGCTGATCCGCTTGATGCTCTTACGAGGAAGGACCCATTCGCGTTGAGCCGTGTCGATCGCCCGATCGATGTAGGTCATCGGGCCGTCATCGAATCGCCATCCGCGCGGTTCGAATTGCTCGAGCTCCACTGGTACGGTGAACGCGCGCATCGTCCGCTTCCCGTACTGGTTGAAGAAACCGTCGAAGTAGCTGAGGCCGAGGGCGAAGTATGGATAAATCGGCTCGCGTGAACGGATCGTCGTGAAATTCGATTTGGCGACGCTCCCCCACATCCCGCCGATCTGATACAGCGCCAGCGCGTGTCCGTCGTCGCTCGCCGCGTCGATCCACATCATCCTCGGCGGATGCCCCAGCTCGCGCAACGCTGCGCACGCGAAGAGAACGCCGCTGTAACACTGCGCTTTCCCGTTGCGCAACACACCCCGCGGCGACACGGCGCCTCCTTTTTCATCGTATGGGAGCTCGTCGAGAAACTGCTGGATGTGTGCGGGCGTTCTCAGCGAAGCGAGAATGCGCCGTTCTTTCGCGGTCCACTTCTTCATGTCACGATGGGTCGCTTCGACTCATGTCGCTTCCAACGGCCGCTGCGCAGAATCTCATCGACTGCGGCGAATGCGTCATCGATCTCTTCATCGGTCGTGTAGAGATGCGGCGAGAAGCGAATTCCGGACAGCGGCCGAAAATCGCACACAATATCGTTACTATTTAATTCCAGCGAGACCTCGCGCCCATGTGGAACCCTCACCGAAACCGTACCCCCTCGGCGCTGCGGATCGCCCGGCGTGGGCACGTCGAATCCGCGCGCGCCAGCCAGCTCGATCATTTTTCGCGTCTGGCGCAGAGACTTCTCTCGAATGTTTTCGACGCCCGCCTCTGAGATGATTTTCGGTCCCTCCCGTGCCGCGTACAGCGCCGGAATCGGTGGCGTTCCGAGGGCGAAGCGAAGGGCGTCGTCGCGGAAGCGCATCGGCGGCGCTTCGAAATTGAACGGATCGGCGTGTGCCATCCAGCCGGTGAAACTCGGTTCGAGCTTTGGCCGCAGCTTCGGATCGACATAGAGAAAAGATCCGCCCGGCCCGCCGCAAAGCCATTTGAGAACGCCGCCGGCAGCGATCGGCACATCCCACTCCTGCAATTTGACAGGCACGATGCCGGCAGACTGAAAGACGTCGAGCACGAGCGTTGCTCCAACCTCGCGGCAGCGTCGCGCGACCGATTGCACGTCGATCATGAACGACGATTCGAAAAATACGTGCGAGATGGGCACGATTTGCGTCCGCTCGTCGATTGTTTCCAGCAGAGTGTCGTATGCGACCGTGACCACTTCGGCGCCGAATCGACGCGCCAAGCGATCGTAGACGTAGCGAACGGATGGGAACTCGCCTTCGACCAGGATGATGCGATTGCGCGGCCGCTCGTATTCGAACGACGACATCACCACCGCCTCGGCAGTGGTCACGTTCGGCAGCATGACCACCGATCCGTGCGGTGCGCCGAGGATCGGCGCGA
>QHVY01000100.1 GCA_003223695.1 Acidobacteriota bacterium | reverse complement strand
CTCGACATTCATTATCAGGATAACTACAAGCCGTTTACGTGGGATCACGAGCGATTTCCCGATCCAGCGCGAATGATCAGCGATCTGCGCAAAGAGGGATTTCGCATCGTCACCATTGTCGATCCGCATCCGAAGGTGGAGAAGGGTTACGTGCCCTACGATTCAGGACTCGCCGGTGATGACTTCGTAAAGAATCCTGACGGAACGATTTACGAAGCGCCAGTGTGGCCGTCGCAGGCGGAGAAAAATCCGGGACCGAGCGTCTTTCCCGATTTCAGCAAACCAGCCGCGCGTGCGTGGTGGGGGAACCTCTACTCCGATTTCGTGAACGCCGGAGTCGCCGGAATCTGGAACGACATGAACGAGCCGGCGATCTTCGACGTGCCCAGCGGAACGATGCCGCTCAACAACCGTCATGACAATGAAGGTCAGCCGACCGGTCATGACGAGATTCACAATGTCTATGGAATGCTCATGAGCCGATCGACATACGAAGGGCTCCGCAAATTGCGGCCTAACGAGCGCCCATTCATCCTCTCCCGCGCCTCTTTTGCCGGCGGACAGCGTTACTCGGCATTGTGGCCGGGCGACAACACGAGCAATTGGGCGCATCTGCGACAGAGCATCCCGACGCTCCTCGGTCTGAGCCTGTCGGGATTTCCGTTCGTCGGCAGCGACATCGGCGGCTTCAATGAAGCGCCGACCGCTGAATTGTTTACCAGATGGCTGCAGGCCGGCGTCTTCTATCCGTTCATGCGCGTGCACACGATGTTTGGATCGCCCGATCAGGAGCCATGGTCTTATGGACCGAAATTCGAAGCGTTGAATCGCCGGGCAATCGAGCTGCGATATGAGCTCCTTCCATATATCTATTCGGTGATGCGCGAGGCGAGCGAGAGCGGCGTGCCGGCGATGCGTCCGCTCATGCTCGAATATCCGCAGGACGAACGCACCTACAACATTGATGATGAGTTTTTCTTCGGCTCCGATCTGCTGGTTGCGCCGGTGCTATTGGAAGCGGCGGCGCAGCGGAGCGTTTATCTTCCGGCCGGCGATTGGTACGACTTCTGGAGCGGCGAGCATTTCACCGGTGGGAAGTGGATCAATTTTCCCGTGGCAATCGCTTCGATTCCAATCTTCGTGCGCGGCGGAGCATTCATCTTTGCCCAGCCGGTCGTGCAGTACACGGATCAAATGCCTGGACAGCCTCTACGCGTGATGGTTTATCCAAATGGCACATCGGAACGGCGGCTTTACGAGGACGCAGGAGACGGCTACGGTCCGTCGGTTCTTCGTCGCTTTTCGATCTCCGGCCAAACGATTGAGATTGGCGCGCCCGAAGGGACCTATCGTCCGCCGGCGCGATCGATATTGATCGCTGTGCGGACGAATGCCACCAACGCGACGGTGAATGGCACTCCTGCCGAAGCGAGCGCGAAGGACGGCGTGCTCACGATCAAAATCCCTGATCGCTTCGAGCGGACGGTGATTGGATTGCGGTAGGAGAGCGGCCGTCCCGGCCGCAGCCGCCGGGCGTCTCGCCCGGCGGCTGTTCGCGATCGAGCGAGACGCCCGATCGCTGCGGGCGAGGACGCCCGCGCTCCGAGACCTAGTAGATGTACCGTGCTGCGACCTGAACCTGACGCTCCGAGTTCAGTCGCGTTCCGCGGATTTGCCCGAAATCAGGATTCCCAACCACGTTACCCGGCTGGTTGTACTGCGCCCAGTTGAAGATGTTGAAGCCCTCGAGCCGCAACTCGACCGCGCCGTAACGCGGCACCGAGAACGTCTTGAACAATGACGCATCAATTGTTCGCGTCGGCGGGCCGGTCACCGCGTTTCGCGATTCCGTGCCCTGCGAGCCAGCCGCGGCTTTGAATGCGGATGTGTTGAACCACTTATTCGAGTTCTTTGGGCCGTTGTTCGGATTGCCCACCTGATCGGCGCGCTTGCCGCTCTGGTCATAGACCGTGAACGGTGTGCCGGTCTGCAGAGTGACGACGGTATTGACATTCCAGCCGCCGATGACGTTGTTGCCCCGCGCGAACGGCAGCGCATACGTTGCGGCGACAGTGAAACGGTGCCGTGCGTCGTAGTCGGCTCGCCCGTAATCAAGTGCCAGATTGCAGTTCGTCGTGCCTGCCTTGACACAGCTCGTATCGGTGATCGATCCGCCGCGCGATGGATTGCCGGCGAAGAAACCAGGTCCGTCATTCTTCGCGTTGCCAAACGTGTACGAGGCAAGGTACGACAGACCGTTCGACTCTCTGCGACGCATCGACATCTGCAGTGCGTCGTATTTCGACGAGCCGACGTACATGGTCGTCGACAGACGATCGGCAACAGCACCGCCAAAGCCTGCAGACGTGATAATGGTCGCCAGGTTGTCACCCCGCGTGCCTACGTACGCCACCATCGCCGACGTGTTGCGGTCAATCTCCCGCTGGGCGCCGATGTTCCACTGCTGTACCTTCGCGTTCTTCGAGTCCCGCGGAACGTAGACGAGGCCGGAGCCGAGAGGCAGATTTGGATTGTTGGGGTCGACTGGCCGTGGCAGCGGGATCGGTTCCGACAGCTTCACATTTGCGCCCGGATCATCACCGAAGCGGAAATCCGTGAGCACTGCAGGTGGATTCTCGGTGAGCTGGCGGTCGATGCCGCCGCGATCGAGCGAGTAGAAGATTCCGTAGCCGCCGCGGAATGCTGTCTTCTCGTTGAAGAGATAGTCGAATCCGACGCGTGGTCCGAAATTGTCTTTATTCGTGTTCACAGTCGCGCGGGGCACACCATTGCCGGGCAGCACGAGTTTTTGTGTGATCGGGTCGTAGTTGGCGATCTTGTTGTTCTTCTCGTAGTACGGTGTCAAGAGATCCCAACGCAAACCGAGGTTTAGCGTCAGGTTCGGCATGACGCGCCAGTCATCCTGTGCGAACAGCGCATCTTCGTAACTGAGAGTGTCGCGCGGCACGTAACCCGGAACGCCCGTCGCCGTGAAGTTGGTCTTCGCGATGAGCATGTCGGAAACTTCGTAGCCGCTGTAGCCCTGCTGGAATCCGAACGCGTCGCGATAGAAGTAGAAGCCTTTGCCGAACTGCGTGCGATTCTCATTCAGGTCGCGGCGCAGGTACGTGCCGCCGAACTTGAAGGCGTGATTTCCACGCAGCCAGGTGACGGAGTCAGCGATCTCCAGCGCGCGCTGCTTGATCACGTACTGTCCGAAGTCGCCGAGGTATTCGATGTAAGTGCCGTCGCCGCCGCCAATGAGGGAGATTCCATTATTGGTGGTTATCCCCCCAGGGCCGGGGATGCCGATCGCGGCGTTCTGGTTCGTTCCGAAGCCGACCGGCAGGAAGCCGAAGTGAAAATCGGTTGAGCCTACGCGGAGCTCGTTAACGAGGTTCGGAGTGAAGACATGTGTCTCGCCGAGTCGCGCCGTGTAGCCCTTGTTCTCCGAAGTACCAGCGCCGAAGCCCGCCTGGAAACCCGGAATGCGGCCTGGATCGCTGAACGAATCCGACCAGTGGCTGCCGCTCACAAAGAGCTGGTCGGATGACGTCATGTTCTGATCGAGACGGCCGTCGAAGTCGTTGAAGGTGTCTTTCTTCTGGCGCTGTGTCAGGTAGTTGTGTGTGACTCCTGCGCGCGTCGGCAATGGATACTGACTGAGGTACGCCTTGCCGACCGGGTCGAGCAAGCTCGCAGGAATGATGTTGCCCGCGAACGGCTGGCCGGTCGTGGGGTTGTAGATGATGACCGGCTGACTGAGTCCGCTGACCGCGGGGTCGAGCAACTCTGAGAAGTCACCGTTGCGCATCTTGGCGGTGGGAACTGCCACGTAGTTGCCCGCCTCGACCGGAATCGAGTTGCGCAGGCCGTGATAGCTGCCGAAAAAGAATGTGCGATCTTTGAAGACCGGCCCGCCGCCGGTCACGCCAAAGTCGTTGTTGTTGAAGGCAGGCTTCGTCTGCGCGAACTTCGGCGTTGCAGCGAGACTCTTCGGACGATAGAAGT
>QHVY01000099.1 GCA_003223695.1 Acidobacteriota bacterium | reverse complement strand
AGGGTTGACTTGGAAGGGGCGGATTGCCAGCAACAGCGTCGCGTTGGTCGCAGTGTCGGCGCGGAGAGTGTAATCGACGTAAAGAGTCGACTCGCCGCGCTTCCCCGCTGCGTACGCGGTGATCGTCAGATTCGGCCACTCTACGCTGGGTATCGGCAGATAGCCTTTCGCGAGCGACGGCTTCGGTGGCACGTCGTTCCATGTCAGCAGCCTTCCGCCCGTGTAGAGAAACGGCTCGATCGAGTAGCCACCTTTTTCAGGCTCGACGGCTCCATCAATGTTGAACAACGCTTCATTCGTGTCGCCATCGACGCCGACGACGGACCAGTACGACTGCTCGTTGTGGAGGTAGCGGGGATAGTCGCCGCGATCGACCTCCCGCGCGACGTTCGTGAAGAAATCGTTGCGTGACGCCGACCAGGCGATCGGCTCGATGGTGATGCTTCGCGGCGGCGGCGCCACGCGTATGTGCGCCGCCTCAGTCTCCGGCGTGTAGAGAAATTGACGCGGCGATCTCGCTCCGTGTACCGCATAAATCGTCTGCCACGCGGTGCCGTCGGGCGAGGTCTGCACCTCGTAATCGTGCGCATCGCTCTCGATGATGAATCCGCCGAATTCACGCGTCTGCGGGAAATCGATCGTTGATGTTGTGAACGTCAGCGGCTGATCGATGGCAGTGACATGGCGTTCGTTTAGCGTCAGATCGTCAATGAATACCATTCCTTTTCCGCCTGTACCGGCTGTGACCACGATCTCGATCGCCGCAATGTGATGCGGCTCGCCGCCGCCTAACGGACCCCAGGCGAATTGGAAGTGACGCTTCTTGACAACGACGCGCCTCCAATCGTGCGCGAAGACGAAATTGCGCTGATTGACCCACCATACGTTGTCGCCCGTTACGTCGATGAGCTTGAACTCCAGGTTGTTCGGCTGCGCGTTCCCGCGAATCCAGAACGAGAATTCGTAATCCGGCGGCAGGTCGATGGAGACCGGTTTGTGTGCGATCGCGTAGCCGGCGTGGCCGTGAAAATCGAAGTCGAGGCGCATCGCCGCGAGCGAATGCCCCGCGGGATCCTGGGTGATGACGAGCGAGACGCCGTCGGAGGGGCGCGCTTGCCAGTCGACTCTCGCGTCGAAGTTATCGATGACCTGCGCCGAAAGGGCAGAAGGCAGAAAGCAGAAGGCAGAAGTGAGCCATGCGAGAACCGACTTCTGCCTTCTGCCTTCTGCCTTCATCCCTTCACACTGCCGACCATGATCCCGGCAATGTAATGCCGCTGCAGCGCAAGGAAAAGAATCAAGACCGGAAGGACCGTGAGCACGGAGCTGGCCATCATCAGCTCCGTATCCTGGACGTGCTCGCCGACGAGGTTCGCCACTGCGACCGGCAGCGTGTACCTCGCACTGTCCGTGAGGACGATCAGCGGCCACATGAAATCGTTCCAGGCCGACATGAACATGAAGATCGCCAGGGTCACCAGGACGGGGCGCGCAAGCGGCATCACGATCGACCAGTAGATGCGGAATTCTCCGGCGCCGTCGATGCGCGCCGCGTCGAGCAGATCGTCGGGGATCGACAGCATGAACTGGCGGATCAGAAAAATGCCGAAGATTGTCGCCATGCTCGGGAAAATCACACCCCAGTAGCTGTTCACGAGATGCACGCTCTTCAGAATCAGGAACAGCGGCAGCATGCCCACCTGTGTCGGAATCACCAGCGCCGCCACGAGCAGGTTGAAAAGTTTGTCGCGGCCGCTGAATCGAAGCTTGGCGAACGCGTAGCCGGCCATGGAATTCAGGAACAGCGAAAAAAGCGTGATCGCCGCTGCGATGATCATGCTGTTCGTGAACGAGCGGCCGAAATTCATTCGCGTAAATAGTTCACGATAATGTGCAATGGTTGGAGCGCTCGGCAGGAAGCGCGGCGGGAACAGCGTCGCCTCGCCGGTCGGCATCAGTGACGCGGAGATCATCCAGACCAGCGGCATCACCGTCAGCAAGGCGGTGATTACGAGCAGCGCGTTGACGATGAACGTCTTCATACCCGCGCCTTCTGCGCCTTGAGCTGCAGCAGCGTCGCCAGGCCGATGACCAGAAACAGAAGAAACGCGACCGCGGCGGCGTAACCCATCTTCCAGAACTTGAAGCCCTGCTCGTACATCAGCATCACCACGGACAGCGTCGCGTTGACCGGCCCGCCGCCAGTCATCACGTACGGCTCGGGGAAGAGCTGGAGAAATCCGATCGCGGTGATGATGCCGACGAATACGAACGTCGGACCGAGCATCGGAAGCGTGACGTGGCGGAACTGCTGAATCGCATTTGCGCCGTCGATGCGCGCGGCTTCGTACAGTTCCTCGGGGATCGCCTGCAGGGCGGCGACAAAGATGATCATCGTGTAGCCGAAGTTCTTCCAGATCGACAGCAGGATGATCGCCGGCATCGCCCAATGCGGGTCGCCGAGAAAATCAATCGGCGGAATGTGAAGGAGCTCGAGGCCGCGGTTGAACAGGCCGAATTTCGGATGGTAGAGGTACTTCCACACAACAGCGACTGCGACGACGGTCGTCACAACCGGCGCGAAGTAGATCGTGCGGAACAGCGGCTTCCATCGCGCCGTCTTCGCATTCACGAGCAGCGCCATCGCCAGCGAAACGATCACGGTCAACGGACCGCCCACCGCGGCGAAGTACAGCGTATTGCCGAGGGCTTTCCAGAAAAGCGCATCGCCGAGGAGCTGTGAGTAGTTGCGGAAGGCAATGACACGGACGTTGTGAACGTCCGCGAGCGCGTAGATGTCGAAGTCGGTGATGCTGAGCAGCAGCGACGCGCCGACCGGCAGCAGAAAAAAGAGGAGGATGATCGCCAGCCCCGGCGCGAGAAACAGAATCGCCGCGCGCCGCTCGTTCATCGCGACGTCGCCCGCGCCAGGACCCATCGCCGCTTTTCGAGCGTGCGATTCGCTTTTGCGTCGAGGTCGGCGACCATTTGTTCGATCGTCATGCGCCCCCTCACGACGGCTTCCTGATCCTCAGCGACGTCGGTCGCGATCTGCTCATACTCCGGCACGCGCGGTAGCGGCGCGACATGTTCGAGCTGCACGCGAAATGCCGCGAGCGGCGGATCGTTCGCCACCGCGGGCACCTTCCACGCATCGCGATGCGCCGGCAAGTCCTGAGTCAGCTCGTAGAAACGGATCTGCTGCGCCGGCTCCGAGAGAAACTCGATCAGCTTCCACGCGGCGTCTTTCTTTTTCGAATCGCGGAAAATGATCAGGCTCGCGCCGCCGGCCATCGATGTGCCCGGATACAAGTCCGCACGCGGCGCCGGCATCGGCGTGGTCATCCATCTCCCGTTCATTGTCGGTGGCAGCCGCTTGCGAAACTCGCCGACGTTCCATGGCCCGGTGATGTACATGGCGAAATCGCCTTGTGCGAAACCCTGGTAGACGTTGGCCACTTGAGTGTTCGAAAGAACCGGCGCGTATCCGCGTCGAAACATGTCGACGTAAAACTGCAGCGCCTGCACAAAGTGCGGATCGTGAAACGCCCCCTCGGTTCCGCTCGGATTCAGCAGCGTGGCGCCGTTGCCTATCGCCAGAATCTCGACCTGTTCGTACTCGTTGGTGGGCAGCAGGATCGCGTAGTTGTTCGGCCGCAAGTCTTTGACGTGCTGCATCTCCGCGACCCACTCCGTCCATGTGCGCGGCGGCTTCGGTACAAGATCGGTGCGATAGAACATCACACGCGTGTCGACGTACCACGGCACACCATAGACCGTGTTGTCGACAACATTCGTTGCCCAGATGCCGGGAAAGTAATCGCTTTGACGGATTGTCGATCGCATGAGAAACGGATCGAGCGGTTCCAGCGAGCCGACAGCCTTGAACTCGGGAATCCACGTGTTGCCCATCTGCGCGACGTCGGGCGTCGCATCGCCAACGTACGCCGTCAGCAGCTTCTCATGCGCCGCACTCCAGGGGATCTGCTGC
>QHVY01000098.1 GCA_003223695.1 Acidobacteriota bacterium | reverse complement strand
GAATCATCGCGCGATTCGCGTCCGCGGCGCGTATCTCACGAAGTAGTAGATCGCCGCACCGATGATGTGGGTGAAGATGATGATGAGCACCCACAAGATCTTGTCTCCGGTGCTGCGTTCCTTCGTAGCCGCGACGATGAGCATCCAGATCCAGAAAATCGATCCGGCGATGAACAGCAGCATCGATAAGCCGAAAAACATCTATACCAGCTCAGCTTCGTGCGGCAGCGTCACCGGCGACAGCTTCTGCGAATTCTTGTAGGCCCGTGCCGCAGCGATATACGACCGGAAGAGTGGATGCGGCGTCATCGGACGCGATTTGTACTCTGGATGAAATTGGCAGCCGACGAACCACGGGTGTCCTTCGAGCTCGATGATCTCCACGAACTTACCGTCCGGCGAAGCTCCGGTCACGTGGAAGCCGCGCTGCTCGAGCGACGGCACGTATTCGGGATTGACTTCATAGCGATGCCGGTGGCGTTCTTCGACGAGATCGACGCCATATGCCTCGCGCACGAGCGATCCTTCCTTGAGCTGACAAGGATATTTTCCGAGCCTCATCGTGCCGCCGAGGGCGTCGACGCCGATGAGATCGCGGAGTTTGTAGATCACTTTGTACGGCGCTTCGTCATCGAACTCGGTGGAATTCGCGCCGACCATTCCGCACACATTGCGCGCGAACTCGATCGTCGCGCACTGCATGCCGAGGCAGATGCCGAAGTAGGGGATTTTCTTTTCGCGCGCATAGCGGATCGCGCGCAGCTTCCCTTCGACGCCACGCGCGCCGAAGCCCGGGCCGACGAGAATGCCGTCGACGTTCGCCAGCTCGCCGTGGTAGCCCTCGTCTTCCAGTGCTTCGGAGTCGATGTAGACGATGCGCACCTTGACGTTGTTAGCGATACCGCCGTGAATCAGGGCCTCGTTGAGCGACTTGTACGAATCGCCGAACTCCACATATTTGCCGACGAAACCGATGCGCACCTCGTCTTCGGGATGCCGCTGTTTGCGCACGATCTCTTCCCATTTGCCGAGCGCGCTGAACTCCTCGTGCGGCAGATGAAGTTTGTCGAGAAGGATCTCGTCGAGACCTTCGCGTGAGAAAGCGAGCGGCACCTGGTAGATGTATTCGACGTCGAGCGCGGAGACAACCGCTTCCTCTTCGACATTGCAGAAGAGGGCGATTTTCTTCTTCATGTCCTCCGGAATCGGACGCTCGCTGCGGCAGAGGAGAATGTCCGGCTGAATGCCGATCTCGCGCAGCTCTTTGACCGAGTGCTGCGTCGGCTTGGTCTTCAGCTCCTCGCTCGCCTTGATGTAGGGCACGAGCGTCAGATGCACGTTGATCGCATTGCCGCGGCCGACTTCCTGTCGGAACTGGCGTATCGCTTCGAGAAATGGCAGCGACTCGATATCACCGACGGTTCCGCCGATCTCGACGATGACCACGTCAACGTCGTCGCTGACATCACGAATGCATTTCTTGATTTCGTCGGTGATGTGCGGAATCACCTGGACCGTCTTGCCGAGGTAGTCGCCGCGGCGCTCTTTTTCGATCACTCGCAGATAGATTCGGCCCGTGGTCCAGTTGTTTTTACGCGTGGCGCGCATCGTCGTGAAGCGCTCGTAGTGGCCGAGATCGAGGTCCGTCTCGGCGCCGTCGTCAGTGACGAACACCTCGCCATGCTGAAATGGCGACATCGTGCCGGGATCGACGTTGATGTACGGATCGAACTTTTGGAGAGTGACCCTGAACCCTCGGGCCTCGAGCAGAGCGCCGATGGAGGCCGCAGCGATCCCTTTGCCCAATCCGGACACAACGCCACCGGTGACGAAGATGTATTTGGTGCTCATCGCAGGCCTCCAAAAGGATACGAGGAATGTTGAATGTTCAATGTTGAATGGTGAATGAGCGCAAACTGCACACCAAATTCAACATTCAACATTAAACATTCAACATTCGCGTCTTTGGGTGGGAGAGGGATCGGCTGAGGGCGCTGAGAAGATGCTGTCGTGAGCATTGCGCTCACGAATTTGCCTCCCGATCAGCCATGTTTTGCCAACTCCTGCTCGACGCGCAGAACGTCCTCAGGGCGGTCGACGCCGAGGTGTGGTTTGCGTGTCTGCAACAGACGGATTTTAAAACCGTTCTGCAGGGCTCGCAACTGCTCGAGAGATTCCGCGCGCTCGAGCGGCGAGGGCGGCAGGGAGGCGAGCGCGCGAAGCACTTGAGTCTGATAGGCATACAGCCCGATGTGCCGTTGGGCGCCGAGCAGAGGCGCGCGGGAGAAGTAGAGAGCCGTGTCATCGAGTGCGGCGACGACTTTCACGACGTCGCGCGAATGGAGTTCTGCGTCGCTCTCGAGTGGGCATGCGAGAGTGGCCATATCCATATCGTTCGCTTGGATCAGCCGATCGATGCTTTCGGCGTCGATGAGCGGCTCGTCCCCTTGCACATTGACGACCTGGTCGAACTCTTCACCGAGTAGATCGAGCGCGGCGGCGATGCGATCGGTCCCGGAGTGAAAGTCGCCATTCGGCTGCACGACTTTTCCGCCGAAAGAGATGACGTGTTCGGCGACTCGACTGTCGTCGGTGGCGACATAGACGGCATCCGCGCGTTGAGCTCGCGAGGCGCGTTCGTAGACGCGCTGAATCAGGGACACGCCGGCGATGAGCGCCAGAGGTTTGCCAGGGAAGCGCGTCGAGGCCCACCGCGCGGGAATTAGAATCACTGCGGACATGGACGAATCCGATCATAGCAATCAGCGGGTACCGGGTAGCGGGTGGCGGGTGGGCCCACCCGCCGAGCGCCAGCTTGTGCGCCGGCTCACGATCGTTCTTCTCGCGCTATTCGCCGGCGTCGCCGCGTACAGCCGCCTCGATCTGCTCTACTCGCACAAATTCTTCGACATCACTGGCCGCGCGGAGTGGATCTGGGCGCAGCATCAGCTCAGCCGCGAAACGCCCGTGGCATTCTTCGCCACGCGCAATTTCGATTTGCCGCCGAACCGGCAATTCACGCGAATCAAGATTTTCGGAGATCCCGAGTACACGCTGTACTTCAACGGACGGGAAATCGGCGGGCGGCGGGTGGGGGAGGAAAGCGCGCTCGATGTCTACGACGTAAGCAAACTCGCGCGCGATCGCGGCAATCGCATCGTCGTCGCCGCCCGCAGTCCGAACGGCGTCGGCGGCGTGATTGCGTCAGTCGACGTCAGCGATGAATATCAAAATGTAGTGCCCACTGGGAGCGGGTGGGCGATCGTGCGCCGCTGGCGCGACGACCTGATCGTGCGCGATCCGCCATACTCGTGGATGTCATCGCCGATGCGGATTGGCCGGCCGCCGATCGGCCGCTGGAACTTTCTCTCGCGACGTCCTGCTGTTTTCACACCACCAGCACAGCGCATCGTGCAGCCGCGATCGGCATTCCGCTTCAAGACTGCAGTTCCGGCGATCGAGGACCGCTCGGGAGTCGTCGTCGTTGTTGCCCGCGCCATTTCAGCGACAGCGTACGACTTTGGTCCCATCAGCGGCCGCGCGCGCGCAAACGCTCCGTCAGAATTACGAAGCGTGGAAGGACCGGTCGAGCCGTTCGTTTTTGCGGCGGGCGAGCGGACGGTGACCGATCCGCAGGAGCGGCAGTTCCGCTACGTGATGGTGTATGGGAGCCAGGCAAGCGTTAGCGTCGTTCAGTGACGTTCTGTGTAGCGGCGGCCTTCAGGCCGCCGTCAGCGGGCTAAAGCCCGCCGCTACACTCAGTAAAGCACCTTACGAATAAAGTATTCTTCGCGCGTGACGTTCTTGTTGTCGAGCGTCGCGGCGTCATCGCGCGTCATCTGGAAGCGCCCCGAAGAGCCGCCGGTCGTGGTCTTCATGAATAACTCCACCATGTCGACCTGAGCGCCCGCGACGCCGGCGTTGCGTACGATCAGGAACGAGGTTGCCGAGATCGCGTTGAACACTTTCTCTTCGCTGTCGGCCGTCAGCTCGGCGCGGAGCGCGTGCGGACCGGTCGCCGTCAGCGTGTGCTCGAAGATGCCGACATTCTCATAGGCGCGCTCAAATTTGTTGAGCACCTCACTGCTGAGCAGCGGGCCGGTTGCCGCTGCAGTCGGAATCGGTGCGGTCACTGGCGCCTGCTCGGCTCCAGGAAGCTTTCGCAGCTTGAACGCGCCGCCCAGCGTCGATTGCTGCTTCTTCTGATTCGACTGCGCTTGCTCGACGGCCAGGACCTGCGCGCCACCCATCTTCGTGGTCTCCTCAGACTTGGCGACATCGATCGAATTCGGATCGACGGTCATCGTCCCGCCGCCTTCGAGCGGCACGATCGCTTTGCCGCCGACGACGCTCCATTTCGCGCGGGCCCGAATCTGCGAGCCGTCCTTCAGAACGACGAAATACGTTGCGAAGGCCTGCGTGGACAGAAGGAGAGCGCCGAGGAGGATGAGCAATTTACGCATGGGTGTCTCAATTATACTGAGCAGCCAGGTATTCCTGGCTGTAACAAGGACCCCCAAATGCTTGTCGTGATGGAAGCCGCCGCATCGGCGGAGCAAATCGACGCTGTCGTTCGCCATATCGAGCGATTGGGCCTGCGCGCCCACCCGATCCCGGGGGCGCATCGGACGGCGATCGGCGTCACCGGCAGCCAGGCGCTCAAAGATCCGCTCGTCGTCGAGAACTTTCCAGGCGTCAAAGAAGTCATTCAGGTCACTCAGCCGTACAAGCTGGTGAGCCGCGAGGCCAAGCCGGACGACACTGTCGTGAGGGTGGGCGGGGTGGACGTCGGCGGCAACGGCGTGATCGTTGTCGGCGGACCGTGCGCGGTCGAGTCGCTCGATCAAACGCGAACGATCGCGGAGGGAGTCAAGCGCGCCGGCGCCCAACTATTCCGAGGGGGCGCGTACAAGCCTCGGACCTCTCCGTATTCATTTCAGGGCTTGGGCGAGCCTGGTCTGGAGATCCTCGCGCGTGTGCGCGACGAGTTCGACCTGCCAATCGTGACTGAGGCGATCGATCACGAGTCGCTGCAACTGGTCGACAAATATGCGGATTGCATCCAGATCGGCGCGCGCAACATGCAGAACTTCGCGTTGCTGAAGAGCGCTGGCCGCGCACGTAAGCCGGTGCTGCTGAAGCGAGGCATGTCGGCGACGCTCGAGGAGTTGCTCCTCTCCGCCGAGTACATCATGTCGGAGGGGAACTACAACGTGATCCTCTGTGAGCGCGGCGTGCGCACGTTTGCCGATCACACGCGCAACACACTCGACCTGTCTGTGGTGCCAGCAATCAAGCGAATGAGCCACCTTCCAATTTTGGTGGATCCGAGCCACGGCACGGGGAAACGAAACAAGGTCCTGCCGATGTCGCGCGCGGCGATCGCTGTCGGCGCCGACGGCGTTTTGATCGAGGTGCATCACAAACCGGAAGAGGCGTTGTCGGATGGACCGCAGGCGATTCTGCCGGACGCGTTCGAGCAGCTCGTGCGCGAGGTCGACGCGATCGCGCACGTGTTAGGCCGTTCGCTGCAGCCGGCTCTGGCCGCTTCGTAATTTATCCTGAGCGAGGGCGGGGCGGCGGGAGCGAAGGATCTACGGTGGCACAGCGATCAAACGCACCAGAGGCCGCACACGTCGCTACCTGAGCGCCGCTGTACCGGAGATCCTTCCGCTTCGCGACGCTCAGCGTCGGATAAACTGGAAAAATTGCGTAGAACAAGAATGATCGCCACGCTCGGATCCGCGTGCAGCGACGACGGCGTGATCCAGCGCCTTCCACCAGAATTCCCGCAAATCAACGCCATAACTGCTCCACTGGAGATCCTTCGGCGCTGCGCGCCTCAGGATAAACGTTTTGCGTAGAACCAAAATCATCGCCACGCTCGGCCCCGCGTGCAGCGACGAAGAAACGATTCAGCAGCTGCTGACCAGCGGCGTCGACGTCTTCCGTCTCAACTTTTCGCACGGCACGGCGGCCGAACGCGTTCGTCTCGTCGAGATCATCCGTCATGTCGCCACTGAGCACGGCAAATACGTGCCGATCATGGGCGACATTCAGGGACCGAAGCTGCGCATTGGTGAAGTTGAGGGCGTCGTGCATCTGCTCAATGGCGCGACATTCACGATCACCACACGCGACATCGTCGGCAACGCGGGGATGGTCAGCACGCCGTTCGACAACCTGCCGCGCGAAGTGCAGATCGGCCATCGCATCCTCATCAATGATGGCCTTGTCGAACTCGTCGTGACGGCGATCGACGAAACAAAAGTAGCCACGCGCGTGCTGCACGGCGGCCCGATCTCGTCGCGCAAGGGCATGAACTTCCCCGACACCGAGCTGACGATCCCTGCGGTGACGGAAAAGGACCGCGAGGACGTGCGCTTCGCTGTCGAGCATCAGCTCGATTACATCGCCGCGTCGTTCATCCGCCGGCGCAGCGACATCGTCGAGTTGCGCGAGCTTCTTCAATCACTCGATGGCAGCGAGCTCAACGTCATCGCCAAATTGGAAAAGGCACAGGCCATCGACGCGCTCGAAGAAATCCTCGAAGCCTCCGACGGTGTCATGGTCGCTCGCGGCGACCTCGGCGTCGAGCTGCCGCCGGAAATCGTGCCGATCGTGCAGAAGAAAATTCTGGCGAGCGCCAGCCGCTGGGGAAAATTTGCGATCACCGCCACGCAGATGCTGGAGTCGATGACCGTGAGCTCGCGCCCGACGCGCGCGGAAGCGTCCGATGTGGCCAACGCAATCTTCGACGGCTCCGATGCGGTGATGCTCTCGGCGGAAACTGCATCAGGCAGTTATCCGATCGGTGCAGTGCAGATGATGGCTCGCATCATCATGGCCGCGGAACAGAACGGCGGACTGGAAGCGCGAGCGACGCGTGAGCCGTTCCGGCAGCTTTCGGAGACGGACGAGTTCACGGATGCACTCGCGGGGGCAGCGAACTACGCGGCCGAACAGCTCGAGGCGAAGTTCATTGTCGTGTTCACACAGACCGGATTCGCTGCGCGATTGATGTCGAAGTTCCGCCCGAAGCAGCCGATCATCGCGCTGACGCCGTCGAGCTGGGTGGCGCGACGCATGAGCATCCTGTGGGGCGTGCAGCCGTTCGTATTGAAAGAGGTGGGAGAGTTTCACGAACAGATCGTGGAACGCGTCGACGATTTTCTTCTGAGCCGCGACATCGTTTCACCCGGCGACCGCCTGGTGATTCTCATGGGCTCGCCGATTTACCAACGGGCCAAGACGAACCTTTTACGCGTACATCGCGTCAGGACTTAGCGGGTGGCGGGTAGCGGGTGGGGTCGCCGATCTGTCGATCAGACTCGCGATCAATCCCTGCAGCGGCTTCACTGCTTCGACGATTGCAACCTGAATGCGCGCAGCATCACTCGCACTGCAATACCCGAGTCGTTCCGCGAGGGCGATGTGCGTGTCGATTTCATAGAGCGAACCGCGAGCTTGATGCAGGAAGTGGCGGTAGTCGCGAGTCGATCCCCTGCCGCGGCCTTCGGCGATATTGCTCGGAACTGAGACGGCGCTGCGCCGGATCTGTTGCGTCAGCCCGTAGCGTTCATCCATGGGAAAAGTTTTCGAAAATGTGTAGACGTCGGCGGCCAGACTGATTGCTCGTTGC
>QHVY01000097.1 GCA_003223695.1 Acidobacteriota bacterium | reverse complement strand
AGGAACCTCTACCTGAATTCACTCGGCGCAGCCACCGGCGTTTCCATCCAGTCAGCGACGATCGTTCACATCGAGGGGCTGGTGGTGAATTACTTCGGCCTGAACGCCGTCGAGATCACCGGGATGATCAGCGGCAGTGCCGAGCTTTTCGTCAAGGACGCAGAAATCCGGGACAACGGCCAGTCGGGCATCCTCCTCAGCCCATCTTCGGGAAATGTGATCGCCAGCATCGATCGCACGCGCCTGGAACGAAACCTGACTGGCCTCATGGCGGACTCCGGAGTCGACCTCTCGGTACGCGAGACGGTCGCCGCGCGAAACCTCTCAGTCAATTTCTACTTTCAAAACGCAGGAAGTCTCCCACCATTGCGCGCCTCGGTTGAGCGCGCGATTGCTGCGGACAGCGGAGTTGGTTTTGTTGCGAACGATGGCGCTCGGGTGACCATCCGCAACAGCGCCGCGGTGCGTAACGGCGAAGGTTTTATGAGCGCGGGCACGATGAGCGAGATGGTGCTCGACCGCTGCCTGGCCGCATACAACAGCGACGCGATCGAAACTTTGGGATTCGCAAGCGCGTCGATCATGGTCTCGAACTCCACCGTGGCCTATAACGGTTATGGGATCGCCGCAGGATTCGACACAACGATCAGAGCGTTCGGCAACAGCGTCACGAGAAATTCCTACGGAATGTACGCAGCAGGCACTCTCCGATCGGGTGGTCACAATTTCGTCGACGGAAATACTACTGAGACTGCCGGCACGATCGTACCGGTGCCGACGATGTGAGGGAGGCTCCATGAATTATCGCCTGGTTGTGCTGATCCTCCTGGCTTTCGCAGCATCCGCCGCGTTCGCTCAAAACGACCGCAGCGCAGTCGCGCTCTCCGGCAACGACATGGCCAGGTGCACGGTGCCCGACCCATGTCGGACGTTCGACGTCGCGATCTCCAAAACCAACAGCGGCGGCGAGGTGGTGGTTCTCTCCACTGCGGGTTATGGCCCGTTCACCGTCACCAAGTCGGTGTCGATCATCTCGCCGTCCGCCTATCACGCGGCCATGGCTCCAACCAGCGGAACGGCGATTACAGTCAATGCTCCCGGCGCCACCGTCGTCTTGAGGAACCTGTACCTGAATTCACTCGGCGCAGACACGGGGGTTTCCATCCGCTCAGCGACGATCGTCCACATCGAGGGTCTGGTGGTGAATTACTTTGGCTTGAACGCCGTCGAGATCACGGGGATGATCAGCGGCACTGCCGAGCTGTTCGTGAAAGATGTGGAGATCCGCGACAACGGTCAATCGGGCGTCTTGCTGAGTCCAGCTTCGGGAAATGCGGTCGCCAGCATCGACCATGGGCGGTTGGAACGAAACAGAATTGGCCTGGCAGCAGACTCCGGAGTCGATGTCTCGATACGCGATACCGTTGCCGCGAGAAACATTGAAATCAATTTTTGGTTTCGGAACGGTGGCGCGCTGCCACCGTTGCGCGCTGGTGTCGAGCGCGCGATTGCCGCAGACACCGAAGGTGGTCTGGGGTTTCTTGCGAGCGATGGCGCTCGGGTGACCATTCGCAACAGCGCCGCTGTTCGCAATGACGAAGGTTTTCGTTCAGATTCCAATATCTCCGGTGTTACCACAGAGATGATGCTCGACCACTGCCTTGCGGCAGAGAACTTTGCTGGGGGCATAACGGCCAACAACGACGGAACCTCGATTACCGTATCGCATTCCCTGGTCGCACGGAACTACTCCGGAATCACCGCCAAAGCCAATGGAACGGTGCGAGCGTTCGGCAACACCGTCACGAAGAATGATATCGGCATGTACGTCCTCGGCGGCACGATGAGGTCGGGCGGGCACAACTTCGTTGACGGAAATACAACCGACACTTCCGGCACGATCACCTCGGTGCCAACCATGTGAACGGAGGAAAGCGATGCGTCGTCTGCAGATCGTGGCCTTCTGCCTCTTCACCGTGCCGGCCGTACTTGGGCAAAACAATCGCAGCGCCGCAAAAACGAAGGCGCAGGCGAAGTGGCCGAAGCCGATCGTGACGCAAGTCCTTCCGGCGGCCGACTTCTGGCCCGCCGAGGATTATCATCAAGATTATCTACAGCGAATACCGTGGGGATATACCTGCCACTATTTGCGGCCGTAGCGCCGGCTTCGCATTTCGATATAATTCCGGTTTTCCGCAGCGCATCGACTCCTCACGAGCCCACGAAAGGAGCGTCCGATGTATCGATCCGGAGTGTTTCTTCTCGTACTTTCCCTCAGTTGCAGTTTGTACGCGCAGGATTTCCGCGGCGCGCTGTATCGCTACATGCCGGTGATGAAGTTCGACTCGAGCGAGGCATTCTTTCCCGTTCGCGCAAAGTCGATCACCGACAATCCTGAGAACGAGCTGCAGCGCGAGAACAGCGCATTTCTCGCGAAGCGGAACGCGGACGGAACGGGTCTGAATATCGGCTATCTCGTCGGCATCCCGCCTGTGGACACCGGAGTCTATCCGCACATCATTCAGGCGGTCCTCGAGACGGACCAGATCGACGAGCAGGGCAGCGGTTTCGACAACGCGAAAGACGATGCGCAGAAGTTTCAGACGAGCGGGTCGTATCGCGATCGCATCTACGGCCACATCCATCCCGTGTACGCGCAGGGCTACCTCGCGGGCGCGTGGCTTCAGTACTGGTTCTTCTACTACTACAACCACTTCATCTTCGACGATCACGAGGGCGACTGGGAAATGATCCAGGTGTTCGTCGACACGCATCTCGACCCGCAGGTTGCCGTGTACGCGCAGCACAACGGCAATAGCTACTGTCCGTGGGTAAAAGTGCCCGAAAAACTGCGAGGGCGCGCTGTTGTTTATGTCGCCGTCGGTTCTCACGCGTCGTACTTCAAGTCCGGCGACCACTCGTTTTTCCACGGATTGGCCAATGATCACACCGACGGGAGCGTCACTCGTCCGATCAAGTTGATCCGCCTCGGCAACAAACGTCCGCACTGGATCAACTGGCCCGGAAGCTGGGGCGCGAGCAAGAGAGTGAGCGGCCCGAAGTTCCACGGGCAGTGGGACGATCCGCAGCAGTTCTACGAAGACGCGAGCCTCGACGGCGACTGCAAAAAATAGATCGGCGACTCTCATGCGAAAAAATTTCTTGATCGTCCTCGCCCTATTTGCCATCTCGAGAGTCGCCGTGGCCGATGTCGTTTTGTCGATCGACGTCGATGCCTCGGCCGATCAGGTGCTGTCCGGATCGAACGTGGCCTACACGATCACGGTCACGAATGAAGACACTGATGCTGCATCGCCGTTTGTGGTCACCGATGAACTTCCGCCTGAGACGACATTCGTTTCGTGCACAGCGACGGGTGCCGGCGTTTGCGATGGATCGGGCACGAGCCGCTCGATTTCGTTCGACACGCTCGCAGCCGGCGCTTCGGCGACCATCACCATCGTGGCCAACGCGACCTGCGGCGTGCCGAATGACACCGACATCGTGAACATCGGCGAGATTCACCCTGTGGCGCCAGACCCCGACGCGGACGAAGTGGAAAATGACTCCGTTACCGTGACCGTCGTCAGTCTGCAGATCACGAACGTCTCGGCGACGCCATCAGTGCTATGGCCGCCGAATCATAAATTCGTCGATGTTTCTGTTGGATACACGATCATCGACAATTGCGGACCGGTGACCGTCGCGCTCAGCGTGAGCAGCAATGAACCGGTGAACGGAACCGGCGACGGCAACACCGCGCCAGACTGGCAGATCGTCAACGAACATCTTGTGCGGTTGCGCGCCGAGCGCGCCGGCAACGGCACCGGACGTGTCTACACGATCACCATCACGGCGACAGACAGCGCCGGGGAGTCGTCGAGCGCGGACGTGGCCGTGAGCGTGCCTCACGACAAGTGATCATCTACGCGCCGTGATTGTCGGAATGACCGCCACGATCCGTAGCGGCGCCCCCGATCCCCCGGCGATTTTCATCGGCAGGGCGATGACCCAGGCTCCGCGTTCCGGGAGGCGATCGAGATTGGCGATGTTCTCGAGCCCCGGAACGTTGGCGCCCATGGCCACCTGATGGACGATGAAATCTTTCGACTGGCCGTAGTCAATGCTCGCCGTGTCGACGCCGATCGCCGCCACCCGCCTGTTGCTCACCAGATATCGCGCTGAGTCT
>QHVY01000096.1 GCA_003223695.1 Acidobacteriota bacterium | reverse complement strand
AAGCCCTTCGATCGATCGGTACTGATCCTCGTCGTTGAAGATGATGCTGTTTCCGCCGCACTGATCGACGGGTTTCTCAGCGAAGCGGGCTACGAGGCGATCTGCGTCGGGGATGGAGCCGATGCGCTGCTCGAACTTGGGCGGCGCCAATTCGATCTGCTTCTTCTCGACATGAATATCCCTACGCTCGACGGCTTGCGTCTGTTCGAGATCATGATTCAGAAGGGGATCGACACCCCGGCGATTTTCGTGACCGGCTCCGCCAGTCCGGAGTCAGAAGCGCGAAGCCTGGAGCTCGGCGCGGCCGATTTCCTTCGCAAACCCATTCGCAAAGAGGCGCTCCTTCCGCGGATCCGAACGGTTCTCCAGCGTCGCGAACGCGCGCGCGAAAACTCGTGATCCTTTCGCTTCTCATTGCTGCCGCTGCGATTGGCGCGGCCGTCGCCGGCCGAGTGGTCGTCAACACGCGCCGCGACCGGCGCGAGTCTCTCCGCACATCGGCTGATCGCCTCGCCCAGGTGGAGAGAGAAACCGCGGAACTAAACGAGCGTTTGCGCCGCGCAGAAGCGGCAAGCGCCGCCAAGAGCGAATTCCTCGCGAACGTCTCTCACGAAATGCGCACGCCGCTGCACAGCATCCTGGGCATGCTGCAACTTACCGGTGACAGCGAGCCCTCGATGGAGCGGCGGCAGCAGTTGCAGATGGCCAGCCGTTCGGCGGAATCGTTGCTGGCGACGATCGAAGACATTCTCGACTTCACCCGCATCGAGGCGCGGAAGCTCGAGCTCGAGCCGGTGTACTTCTCCATCCGCGAGCTCGTTACCGACACGATGAAGACCCTCGGCGTCACCGCGGCACAAAAAGGGTTGCATGTGGCGTTCGCCATCACGCCGGAAACGCCCGATCGTTTGTGGGGCGATCCATTGCGTCTGCGGCAGATTCTCATCAACCTCGTCGGCAACGCCATCAAATTCACGGCCACAGGGGAGGTGGTCATGCGCGGGTGGGCGGAGGAGGGCTTCGGCTCCGATGTCATTCTGCATTTGCAGGTGCGCGATACGGGAATCGGCATCGACGCACACAAACGCGCCACCATCTTCGATCCGTTCGCGCAGGCGGATAGCGCATTCAATCGCCGCTACGGCGGCACGGGGCTCGGACTCTCGATCGTCAGCCGGCTGGTCGAAGCGATGGGTGGCCGCATCGATGTGGAAAGTGAGCCGGGGAAGGGGAGCACGTTCCACGTTGGGCTGAAGCTCGCCTATGACTCGATCGCCGGACTGGCGCCACCGCAGTGGCAAAGCGCGCTCACAGGCGTTCGCGTCATGGTCATCGAGCCGCACCCGACGACGCGATTCATCATCGGCGAAATCCTTGCCGCGCACGGCATCGTGCCGGAGTTGTACGGCAGCGTCGCCGACGCGCTTCAGCCGTCGATTCGCGAAGCATTTTCGTGCGTGGTCATTGACGCCGCGACGCTCGCATCGACGCCGTGGATCTCGCCGGTTCCCATCGTGCAGGTCGTCTCGCCCACGTCAACGGTTGTGCACCCGACGGTGACTGTCACGCGGCCCATCGGCGAGCGCGAGCTCCTCGAAGCGCTCGCCATCGCCCTCGGCGCCATCGATCGAAGGATGTCGTTCACGCTCGAGCGGCGCATCGACAGCGATCGGCCGCAGTCGGTGCTGGTCGTCGACGATCATCCCGTCAACCTCGAATTTGCGGCCGAAGCGTTGCGCAGGCTCGGTCACACCGTGGCCACTGCCGCCAATGGTGCCGAAGCGTTGCGTCTGCTGCAGGCGCGGGCATTCGACGTCGCCCTCATCGACGTGCAGATGCCGGGGATGGATGGATTTGAAGTCGTTACGCGGCTGCGCGCAGTCGAGCGCGGACGCCACACACGAGTCGTCGCACTGACAGCGTTTACCGCTCCCGAAGATCGCGACCGTTGCCTCGCCGCCGGAATGGACAGCGTCTTGACCAAACCGCTGACGCAGAACCGCCTCGCCGCCGTCCTTCGCGGTCAATCGCCGGAGCCTGATGGCGACACGATCATCGAGGCCGTGGGCGGCAATGTGAAACTCCTTGCCCGCGTACGCGACGCGTTCACGTCTCAGTCGCCGCGTCTGATCGACTCTATGCGCGACGCCATTGAGCAGCGCAACTGGGACGAGCTCTATCGCAGCGCGCACACGCTGAAAGGCGCGATCAGCAACTTCGGCATGGGGGAGGCGCTGGACGCCGCAACTCAAATCGAGCGCGCCGGCCGGGATGCCGATTTCTCGCGGGCAGCGTCGCTGCTCCCGTCGCTCGAGAGTTCTGTGCACGAGCTCGAGGAGCGGATGTCGGCCGCATTAGCGGCGGCCGAGCGGGACGCGGCTGCGTCGTAGGTGTGAGGGCCGGCTTCAGCCGGCCACCGTGACCGGCTAAAGCCGGTCCGCACACATTTACGAATCAGCGGCACGTCGAGCTCGAAACGCGCCGGCTCAGCGATCTTGATCCTGCCGAACTCGAGGTGAGCGGGATTCAGCAGGTAGTTGCGCTCGCCGGCACAATCGCGCTCGGCGATGCCATTTGGCCCAAGGTCAATGCTCGAGCGGGCGCGGCCGTTTTTTGATTGTGACCGCGCCGCGCGACTGCATGGCCATGGCGGAGAGCACCATCGGCGGGCTGAAGCAGCCCTGCACCTCGGATGTCACACGCGCGACGATCGTGAACGGCGCGTGGCGCTCCTCGACGGGCCACCGATCGCTCACGAGTTTTCCGAGGGTCTTGCGCGTTTCGACGGAGGACAGCGTCGCCAGTGAGGTGTCGATGGGAACGAAATAGTCATAGCCCTTGCAGCGCGTACGGAATGCGTATGGGTGCCCACCGGCAAGAGGAAAGCCGTACATCTCTCCGCTGAGAATGAGCACGGCGCCGCGGTGCGGACTGGCCCAGCGGTCGTCGTTCTTCGCACGCTCTTCCATGACGCCGCAGAGCGACCGCGGCGACGGATACAGCGGATAGGCGACGAACGCTCCGCCAAGTAAGACAGCCGTGAACGCGGCGAGGAGGAGCAGGCGGATCCTCATGTCTGATTTTACGCCGTCCCGTCCTCGACACCCTTGAGATAAAACGATAACAATTCGAGGTTGATGCGCAGGTCGACGCTCTTCAACTTCACTTTTTCGTTGGTACGAAGCTGCACCGGAGCGAAGTTAAGGATCGCGCTGAGCCCCGACGCCACGAGAGCATCGTAGACGTCCTGCGCTGCGTCGGCGGGAACGGCGATGATACCGATCTCCACGTTCTGCTCTTCCACGATTCGCTTCACATCTGAGTAGGGCAGGACGGGAATTCCCGTACGCGAGATGCGGCCGATCTTCGCCGGATCGACATCCAGCAGCGCGGCAATGTGAAAACCATTGTCATTGAATCCGCGATAATCCGCGAGCGCCATGCCGAGGTTTCCGGCGCCGGCGATGATGACCTTGCGGCTGCGATCGATCCCCAGCTCGCGAATGAGATGCTCCTTGAGCTGCGAGACGTTGTAGCCCACACCGCGCGTGCCAAACTCGCCGAAGCACGCGAGATCTTTTCGAATCTGCGCCGAGTTGAGGTGAAATCGCGCCGCGAGCTCCGCCGAGGAGACGGTCTCCTGATGCAGCGACTGGAGATAGCTCAGGCAGCGAAGATAAACCGAGAGGCGACCGGTGGTCAGCTCGGAAACGACGTCGCGATCGGTTTGAATCCGATTCTGGGTCATTCGTTAAGGCAACATTGCGCGTGCGGCCGCTCCAGTCATCTTGAAGAGAGGCGCCGGGAACAGACCGATGACGAAAATGCCGATGACCGAA
>QHVY01000095.1 GCA_003223695.1 Acidobacteriota bacterium | reverse complement strand
CGGAGGAATCATCGGCGGCTTCGAAAGCGAAATCACCAGCGAGACGCGCAATGTGCTGCTGGAGTGCGCGTGGTTCGATCCCTCGACCGTCCGCCGCACTGCACGCCGGCTGGGCATCAATACCGATGCGTCCTATCGATTCGAGCGGCGTGTCGATCCAAATGATACCGTCGAAGCGGCCGTCGCCGCAGCGGAGCTCATCGGCGGATCCGCCGAAGCGCCGATTGATGTGGTGGCCCTCGAAGACAAACCGGAGACGCTCCCTCTGCGCTCCACGAGATTGCAGGAAGCCTCCGGCGGCATCATCTCCGACGGATATGCTCTCGAGCTCTTTCGCCGCCTCGGATTTGGCGCCGAGAAATCTCACGACGGGCTGGCCATCACCGTTCCGACATATCGTGGCGATATTCACGAAGAGATGGATCTGATCGAAGAGGTGCTGCGTTTCTTCGGGTTGAACAAGATTCCAGCTTCGCTGCCGAAGATGACGATGGGCGATGTGCGGCGCGAGAACGTCGACATCGCCGAGGACCGGCTGCGCGATGTGTTCGTCGGGTGCGGCCTAACCGAGGCGACGACATATTCGTTCATTCGCCGGGAATGGAACGCTCTCTTCTCGGACGAGGAGCCGGTCATGATCGCCAATGCGTTGTCGGAAAACGTTGCCTCGATGCGTCTGTCGCTGCTGCCCGGCCTGCTCGAAACCGTCGCGTTCAATCGTTCTTACGGTACGCGCGACGGCGCACTGTTCGAGGTTGGCCGCGCGTACTATCGTCGCAACGGCGGAGTCGAGGAGCATCGCCGCGCCGCGTTCGTCATGTTCGGTGCCGGCGATTTTTTTGATGCGAAGGGCGTCCTCGAGCAGCTCGCGCAGCGCTTTCACGTCGAGTTGAAATTCGCGGTGTCGGACCAACCGTGGCTGAAGAAAGGAAATCGCGCGATAGCCTGGAATGGGGATCGCGCGATCGCCAGCATCGGAGCGCTCTCCAGTGAAGCGCTGCATACGTTCGATATCAAAGGTGAGGTGCACGTGGCGGAGATGAACATTCCGGCACTGCTCGAGTCACAAAAAGAATGGAAAATGGCGCCCGTCGCGCGCTTTCCTGGAGTGCCGATGATTCTCGCGGTCACGCATGGCCACGATCTCCAGTATCAGCGTCTCCTCGATACGATTCGCGGGTTCGAGGTGCCCTATCTTCACGACGTCGGGCTGCGCGATCGCTTCGTTCCCGAAGGTGGCGACGTGGTGAAGACAACCCTCGGAATGTGGTATCAGGCATTCGATCGATCGTTGACGCAGGAGGAGGTTGCCGCGCTGCAGCAGCAGCTCGCGACTCGGCTGACCTCAGCGCTGCCGGTGAAACTGGTGTCGTGATGAAAAAGAAAACGTTAGAGCAGATGACTCTTTCGGGAAAAGAAGATGAGATCCTCGCGCGGCTGCAGGAGCGCGTGGAGAAAGCGATTGCCACGATTCAGGAGCTGCGCCGCGAGCGCGATGCGCTGAAGGCGAAGCTCGATTCGCCGAGCGATCTCCAGGACGAGTGCGACCGGCTGCGCAAGGAGCGCGACGAGATTCGCGATCGCATCGAGACGATTCTTTCGAACCTCGAGGCGCTCGACGTAACGTAGCGCCGGCTCTCCAGCCGGCGCCGAGCCGACTGAGAGTCGGCTCTACGTTTTTTCCGGCGGCCGCAGCACAGCCCGCGTGAATTTGATGAAGTAATCGACGCCCGACACCAACGCGAACAGCATCACCAGCCACAACGCGATCTCACTCGTGAATCGGAATTCGCCGAGCTCGTAAGCGACGATCAGCAGCGAAATGGCGATCACCTGCATGATCATCTTTGTTTTGCCGAGGGGAGAGGCGCCGATCGTGACGCCGTGTTGGGCGGCAATCGAGCGCAGACCCGAGACGGCGAATTCGCGTCCGATGATGATCACCACCATCCAGGCTTTCGCCAGACCGAGCTCGACGAGAGAGATGAACGCCGCCGACATCAGCAGTTTGTCAGCGATCGGATCGAGCAGCGCGCCCAGTCGCGTTGTGCGATTCAGTTTTCGCGCGAAGTAGCCGTCGAAGTAATCGGTGAGTGCGGCGACAAGGAAGATCGCGAGGCCGACAAAGTCCGAGAACTTCGTCAAAAGAACCACGACGAGAAACGGAACGAGAAAGATGCGGAACAGGGTCAGCGAGTTCGGCAGATTCCAGATTTCGTTCCGTATGTTTTCCCGCGGCGTCGGAACAGGCCGCGGTCCTTCGAGGAGGGAGGCAGTCATTGGTGTTTCTCTGCGCGTTTGCGCCACGTCAGAATACATCGCACCGTATAGGAATATCGAGGAGGCAATTGACATTCCTGATTTCGTCGCTGAAAATCGCGACCCCACCCCAAGTGTGAGGGCCGGCTTTAGCCGGCCGACGACCGGCTGAAGCCGGTCCGCACACGATGCGAAAGTGGCGGAACTGGTAGACGCGCTGGTTTCAGGAGCCAGTGGCTTCACTGCCGTGGGGGTTCGAGTCCCCCCTTTCGCACCAATTTCTCAACCCCGAGGGTAGCATTTGGCCTCGCCGGATCACTACTTGGCGGGGATCTGTGCGCGTACTATTCGTCGTTGACAATGGCTCTGACGGGAGTGGAGCAGAACGCCTTTCGCAGCAACGGTTTGACGTCGATATCGTGTCCGTCGGCAGGCAGTTGCCGGGCCGCATTCGCGACTACAGGCCCGACGTTCTCGTGCTCGATGTCGTATTGCCGCACTTGAGCGGCGTGACGGTTGCCGAGCTGTTGCGCGAGGACTGGCCGCTTCTTCCGATCGTCTTCACGAGCGAAGACTTCGATCCTGCCGAATCGCCGCTGCCCACGATGACTGAATTCCTGCCGAAGCCGTATTCGCTCGACGCGCTCATCAACGCGATCCGGCGGCTGACCTACCGACTGCCGATCAGCGATTTGTAAACGTCATTTTTTCTGAGCCCGAATTTTTCGGCGACGGCTTTGACCGCGTCGTTACGGCGCATGCCGGATTCGCGCAGCCGATCGAACTCACGCGCGAGCTCCTCCGGCGAAACATGCTGCTGCGGCGGGAGGGCGGCGGCGAACACCAGCGTGATTTCGCCGCGCGGCTCGAGCCTGGCGATCACTTCGGAAATCGTGCCGCTGACGAATTCTTCGTGCATCTTGGTCATTTCCCGCGCGACTGTGACTTCGACGTCGCCGAGGATGGTCAGCGCACTTTTCAGTGAATCGATCACACGCTCAGGCGACTCGTAAACGATCGCTGTGTGACCGGCCGCGGCGACGCGGCCATAAAACTCGACGCGCTCGCCTGCGCGATGCGGTGCGAAACCGAAAAACGTGAACGGCGCCGGCGCGATGCCACTGGCGACGAGCGCCATGATTCCCGCGAACGGACCGGGAATCGGCTCGATCATGACGCTTCTCTCGCGCGCAAGTCTGACGAGGCGGAATCCCGGGTCGGAAATCACCGGCATTCCCGCATCGCTTACGAGGGCAACGACTGCTCCCTGTAAAATAGTATTAATAATATTAGATGATTTCTCCTCTTCGTTATGTTCGTGGAAGCTTTGCGTCGGACGGTCGATGCCGAAATGCGTCAACAGTTTTCGCGTGTGTCGCGTGTCTTCGCAGAGAATCAAATCCGCGTTTTTGAGCGCCTCGATCGCACGTGGCGACAGATCGTCGAGATTGCCGATCGGAGTGCCGACGATGAACAGTTTGCCGCTCATGACCGGCTGTTGAATCTGCGCCATAGCAGAATCGCCGCCGCAGCGGCGACGTTCAGCGATTCCACGCGGCCGGACGTTTCGATTCTCACC
>QHVY01000094.1 GCA_003223695.1 Acidobacteriota bacterium | reverse complement strand
GTAGCCGGTTTGCTTTGCGATGCGCGCCGTCGGAAGAACAGATGAGCCGATCGCCTCCGCCACGTCCGCCCGGTTCTCGGTGAGCTGGCCGTAGCGAAAGATCGGCATCTTTTCCACCGAGGCGGGCACGACACCGCGAGCGTTCATCTTCTGCTCATAGAGCGCGCGCTGGATGAAGCCGCCGATGATGCGCTTGAGCGCCGCTCGCGTGTCGCCGGTGGGCTCGAGAAATTCGAGGCCGGAGTGATAGACGGTCAGGCCATCCGCGCCGACCGAGAATCGCTCGAGGCGTGAGCGCACGACGCGGCAATCGACGCTGATGGACTCATCTTCCCAAGTGAACGCGAGATTGGCCTGTCCTCCGGCCGAAGTGCCGAGCGCCACATGATGCTCGATGCGCGCACCTAGGACGCTGATGTCAACGACGACAACTTGCGTACTGCCGAAACGCGCGGTGACTGGCAGCGCCAGGTGTACGCGTGAAACGCGGCGGTCTCTGGACATGAGATGGAACCCGACAAATGATAAACAAAAAGGCCGCGCAATGAGCGCGGCCTTGCGTCAAATGCGAATCAAATTTTCGTTATTGGTGCTTCACGGCGCGTTTGATCGTGAACGTCCCCTTGCAGGTCTGGTTATAGATGCAGAAGATCGCATTCTGGTTGAGTTGCACCAGGAACTGCGGCTCGAGGGTGGTAGCGTCGCCGCTGGCGTTGTCCAGGACTGAGCCGTATGCGAAGAATGCTGGACAACCGTCGCTGCAATTGTTGGCATCGGCATCGGCCGTCTTGATGTTGTTCGTCTGCTCCACGGTGACATAAGCGTTCGTCGCCGTCGCGCCGGTGAACGCTGGAAATATGCTTCCGAGACTGGGCTGCGCCTGCCCGAGCGGAGCGAGCGTTTGCGTGAACGTGCTTCCGATCTGAGCTCCTGTCTTGCCGTCGAACAGCTTCACGACGAGCGTAGTCGTCGAAAATTGCGACGCATTCACAAGACCAATATTTCCGCGATATGTGCCGTTCGAGCCGGCGCCACCGGTGTTGCGAAGACCGGTAACGAACGTCTTATCGAGGCCGGCCCCGCTTGCCGCCGAGGAAACGAAGTTGTACCAGGGAATGCCGGCAAAGAGTTGACCGGTGGTGGGCTGCGTCGCCTGACTCGTGGCGGCGGTGCACACAGCAGTCGAATACGTTGCTGCGCAGTTCGAGAGGATCTGGTAGATGCGGCTCTCAACGCTGATCGGCCGGAAATCGGGGCAGTTCCCGTTTGCATCGACGCCGGGACAAGCCGAAGTGCAGATGCCGCCTGTTTTGCACGCGTTGAAAATCAATTGACCGAAGCCCGCGGACAGGCCGAGTGTGGTCGGGAAGAAGTCGTTGATCTCTCTCCGCTCGCCTGCTGCGAGCGTGAGCGCGTTGTTGAAGTTCTGCTGCGTCCCGGTGATTCCGGACGAGAGAATGATTGAAACGGTCACCGAGTCGGTGCTGAGGTTGGAGATGAAGATATCGGAAATGAATGTGCCCGAAGCGCCCGAGAGGTGGCCGGCAGCGGGAACGTACACCTGATCGGCAGCTCGGAAGTTACTCGCCATTGCTCCTGCTGCGACGAACAACGTTGCTGCGACCACTAGATTTTTCAGTTTGAGCATAATCTCCTCTTCTACCAGGTCATTTTAAACAGACTGCGAGCCGACTACGTTCGCTTACGTGAGCAAGAATCGCACGATACTGATACGGAAAAGGTCAACAAAACGTCACGTCCGTTTTCGCCGGGGGACTACGATCAAAACGGATGCCGAATGCTAACACGATTTTCCGCGGAGCATGAAGGCCAGCGGCTCGATCGCGCGCTCACGCAAGTCTTTCCGCAATACAGCCGCAGTTTTCTTGCGAAACTCATTGACGATCGACGAGTGCGCCTCAACGGAATCACTGCGGAAAAATCGTCGCAGCGCGTCAGCGCGGGACAAAACGTGGAGATCGACATTCCTCCTCCCGCCGATGCGGCGATTGTCTCGCAGGACCTTCCGCTGAAAATTTTGTACGACGACCAGGACATCGTCGTCGTCGATAAACCTGCGGGACTCGTCGTGCATCCGGCAGCGGGTCACGCCGATCGCACACTGGTCAATGCACTGATGTTTCACGTCAAGGATCTCAGCGGCATCGGCGGCGAATTGCGGCCGGGCATCGTCCATCGGCTCGACAAGGACACCAGCGGCGTAATGGTGATCGCCAAGAACGATGCAGTGCATCGCGCGATCACTGCCGCGTGGCGCGACGTGAAGAAGGAATATCTCGCGATTGTGTACGGCACGCCAAAAAAAGATCGAGGCACGATCGATGCGCCGATCGGACGCGATCCGCGCAATCGCAAACGAATGGCCGTCGTCAAAGACGGACGCGCCGCTGTGACCGATTACGAGATAGTCGAGGCGCGGCGATACGTTTCACTGCTGCGCTGCGCGCTTCGCTCGGGCCGCACTCACCAAATCCGCGTCCACCTCAGACACCTCGGTCACCCGATTGTCGGCGACGCGGTGTACTCCGGTCCGCAGTGGCGCGGCATTCCCGACAAACGGGTGCAAAAGACGATCGCCTCGTTCCCGCGACAGGCGTTGCATTCGTGGCGGCTGACGCTGCCTGATGGACGGATGTTCGAGGCGGCGATGGCCGAGGATATGCGCGAGTTGCTCGCAGCGTTACGTTAGGGTTGCTCGGTTCCTGGGTTGCTCCGTTGCTCGGTTGCTCGGTTGCTGCGTTGCTTGGCCGCTCGCTCTTTCTGCTGAACCCAGCGAATGAAGCCCGCGAGCGCCTTGCCCGTTTTGCGTAGTTCATGAATGACTCGCGAGTAGTCGCTATCGATCAACATGCAGAGCCGATTTGCGACAACACACTGAGCTTCGATTTCGAAGAGCGACCCTCGAGCTTGCCCAAGGAATTGCCGCCATTCGCCCCAAGTGAGTCGGCCCTGTCCTTCGGCTATGCAACTGCAAGCTCGAACTGCCGCTCGGCGAAGCTGAGATGTCAGGCCGTACAACTCCGTCTCAGGAAATGCAGCCGTGACTTGGTACACAGTGGTAACGAGATCCAGCGCTCGCTGGAACACAACAAGATCATGAATTGATTTCGACATTTGCTCTGGCGCTGAAGACAGAGCGAACGGTAGATCGTGTGCGCGAAGCAGTGTACCTCGGTCACCCAGCAACCAAGCAACCGAGCAACTCAGCAACCCAAATTACAACAACATCCCCGCAATGGTCGCGGTCAGAAAATTCGCGAGCGTGCCCGCAAACATCGCCCGCAGGCCTAACCGAGCGAGATCGCCGCGGCGCGTCGGCGCGAGGGAACTGATGCCGCCGATCTGAATGGCGATCGACGAGAAGTTCGCGAATCCGCAGAGCGCGTAGGTAGTGATGATGAAGCTGCGCCGCGCAAGGCTGCTGCCGACTCCCGGCTCTCCGAGTTTTGCGAAGGCGACGAACTCATTGAGCACCATGCGCGTGCCGAGAAGATTTCCGACTGTTAGGCTGTCTTTCCATGACACGCCCATCGCCCACGCGATCGGTCGAAAGATCCCGCCCAGGACGATGTCGAGGCTCGGCGGGAACCAGGCGGCGTACCCGTGCACGTATCCGAACATTCCGTTGACCAGCGCGACGAGCGCGATGAACGCGATGAGCATGCCCAGAACGTTCAATGACAAGTGCAATCCTTCGATCGCGCCGCGGCCGGCGGCATCGATGATGTTCACGTCCTGCTTCGGCACCACCACTTCGACATCGCCGCCGGTCTTCGGCTGCTCGGTTTCCGGGACGATGATCTTCGACATCATGATCGCGCCGGGAGCAGTCATGATCACGGCTGTGAGCAGATGAATCACATCGACTTTCGCCACGAGCACGTACGCGGCCATGATGCCGCCGGAGATGTGCGCCATGCCCGCGGTCATGATCGTCATGAGCTCGGACATGGTCATCTCCGGCAAAAACGGGCGGATCGTCAGCGGCGCTTCGGTCTGTCCCATGAAGATGGATGCGGCAACGGACGTCGATTCCGCGCCTGACGCGCCCATGAAGCGCGTCATCATCTTCGCGAAAAAACGGACGACGAGCTGCATGACGCCGAGGTAATAGAGGACGGCGAAAATCGAGGCAATGAAGATGATCGTCGGCAGAACCTGCGTGGCGAAGATGAATCCGATCTTCGGACTGTTTTGCACGCCGAGCTCGCCGAAGACAAACTTCGATCCCTCGCCTGTGTAACTGATCAACACATTGACGATCTCTTTGAGGCGCTCGAACAGAAACGCGAGCA
>QHVY01000505.1:1602-2027 GCA_003223695.1 Acidobacteriota bacterium | reverse complement strand
CATACCATAACTGATGTTATAAAACTCGCCGAGTGGAACGTTGCTCTGAAAGTCCCACGTCTTTGCTTTGTCGTACGAGAAATAAATGCCGCCGTCAGTTCCGAGCAGCAGGTGGTTCGAGTTGTTCGGATCGATCCACATCGCGTGGCAGTCGCCGTGGATGTCGCGCGCGCCGGTGTTCAGAAACGTCTTGCCGCCATCATCCGAAACCGCTGTGCCGAAGCCGAGGACGTAGACGCGTTGGTCGTTAGTGGGGTCGACGCGCACCTTGCCGAAATAGAAGCCACGCGGAATCAGATCGCTCACGCGACTCCAGTGCGCGCCGCCGTCGTCGGTGCGGAAGACGCCGCCGCTGCGGCTGCGCATCGCTTCGAGCGAGATCGCGCCGCCGATGTCCGACTCGACAAGCGCGTAAACGATTTTCG
>QHVY01000505.1:608-1596 GCA_003223695.1 Acidobacteriota bacterium | reverse complement strand
GGCCGGTGTCGGCGGGCAAACCATTGGTCAGCCTTTGCCAGGTGCGGCCGGCATCGATCGATTTGAAGATGCCGCCGGTCGTGCCGCCATTGGTGAATCCCCACGGATAGCGGCGGCGCGCCCACATCGCCGCGTAGATCGTGGTCGGCGTCACTGGATCGATGGCCAGATCGATCGCCCCGGTGTTCTCGTCGACACTAAAAACCTGCTGCCATGTTTTTCCGCCGTCGCTCGTTTTGTAAACGCCGCGTTCTTTGTTCACGCCCCACAAGTGTCCGAGCACAGCGGCATAAACAACATCGTCATTCTTCGGATCGATGACGATCCTGGGGATGTCGTGCGATTCCGGCAGACCCGTGTTCGTCCACGTGTCGCCGCCGTCGGTCGATTTGTACACGCCGTTGCCCCACGACGAGCTGTTGCGGCTGTTGCCTTCGCCGGTGCCGACCCACACGATCTTGGGATTGTTCTGCGAAACCGCGACAGAGCCAGTCGAAGCGACAGGTTGTTTATCGAATACTCCTTGCCATGTGCTTCCATTGTTAGTGGTTTTAAGAACGCCGCCCGTTCCGACCGCGACGTAGATCGTGTACGGATCTTTCTCCGCGACGGCGAAGTCGGCGATGCGGCCGCCCATGTTCGCCGGGCCGATCGAGCGCCAGCGAAGCGGATGCGTGTCGAGCGAGGGCGGCCTAACAGCGGGTTGATTCGCCGCCGGCACGGCGGTCGCCGGCTGCGGCGCTGCGGGAGTCGTTTTCGATGCCGGCGTCTGCTGGCCTTCGGCGACGTCAGGCTTTGGCTGCGGTTGCGGCTGTTGCGCAAACGCAGTCGATGCGGCGAGGAGAAGCAGAGCGATCACTCTCATGGCGCATGATTTTATGTTGACTACCAACGATTTCCGCAAGAGCCGCAGCGCCAGCTCGGCGCGATCAGAAAAAAGATGCTGCCCGCAAGGGCGATGAGAAATGCAGCGAGCGCCTGATCCAGC
>QHVY01000505.1:0-580 GCA_003223695.1 Acidobacteriota bacterium | reverse complement strand
ATCCGCACTCCTCGCAGCTCGCCGGCGGCTTCGGCGGTTCAGCGTCGCTCGGCCGGACCGATTCCGCGTGATCGACTCCGTAGAGGCGGTTGAGGAACTCATCCTCCTCCTCTTTCATGCGACCATCATCGCCGATGCGCCGCTTCGAGCGATTCATCCACGCGCTCGCGTCCACCGAAGTGTCCGATCGCGCCGTCAATCAGTACGCGCGCGGCGATCGCGGCAATGCGATCCGCCGGCGCAACCTTCGGCTGTATCTCGAGCAGATCGGCGAGCCGCGAACGCTCCTCGTCGGCGAGGCGCCCAGTTATCGCGGTGGCCGCCTAACAGGCATCCCCTTCACGAGCGAGTCGATCATGCTCCGCCACCTCGGTCCTGGTTATCGAAAAGCGACGACGGGCGCGACGATGTCGACCGAGGCCAGTGCGACGATGGTGTGGGCAACGATTCGATGCATAGAGCCGCTGCCGATGCTGTGGAATGCGTTCCCGTTTCATCCATTCGTGAAAGGAAATCCGTTCTCGAATCGCATGCCGACGGCCTCGGAGCTCCGCATCGGTGCGCCCTTTCTCGAGTGGTT
>QHVY01000008.1:9691-10612 GCA_003223695.1 Acidobacteriota bacterium | reverse complement strand
ACAAACCCGGCCGGTGGTGCGCAAAGACGCGCCGCGGCCGATCGACATGGCGCGTTTGTTCGGGCCGCTCGATGAGGCAGCTTCGTTGTTCGTGGCCGGCGAGTATCGTCAGGTCGTGCCGATCCTCGAGAAGCTTCTCATCGAAGATCCGCACAATCTCGATGCAGCGCTACGACTGGCGACTGCCGAGTCGGAGCTAGGCCACAACGCGAAGGCGCTCGAAGCGTTCAAACGCGCGGAAGCGCTCGCCCCCGATTCGCCCGACGTGCAGACGTATCTCGGATTGTTCTATGCCAAAGGAAAAGACTGGCCGCTCGCAGCGCCGCTGCTCGAGCGCGTGCTCGCGCAATCGCCCGATCGCTTGCCGGCGTTGGAAGCGCTGGCGATCGTTCGCGAAAGGCAGGGCCGCATCGAAGAGGCGATCCGACTGCGGCAGAAGATCTACACGATGCGCACCCCTAGTCCCGCTGATCTCGTGCAACTCGGAGCGCTGGCGATGGAGGCGGGACAGACAAATGTGGCGATCGATGCGTTCGAAAAAGCGCGCAGCGATCACGAGCTGGAGTTAGGCGTGCTGTATCTGGCCGCCGGTCGTTTGCAGGAAGCGCGCGATGCGCTCGATCACGTTCCGCCCGGGCCTCAGTATCCGATGGCGCTTTTCAAGCGCGCACAGGTGAGCGTGTTGTTGCATGAAGCGGATGCGCCGTCGCGTATCGCGTCCGCGCGAGAGCACGCGGACGCCACCACCCGCCCGCTGATTGAACGCGAACGACTGTTCCGCTAACTGTCACCCCGATCCTGAGCGGCAGCGAAGGAGAGGGGCCTGGAGGTTGGGTGGAACCAGGAATGAAGTGTCACGCTCGGGGTGACAGCACTCACGACCTCACTCTTCCTCTTTCAACAGATTGCGCAACGCCTCTT
>QHVY01000008.1:5819-9651 GCA_003223695.1 Acidobacteriota bacterium | reverse complement strand
CGTCATCGACTCGAAAGGTTTTCCGCTCATTCCAGACCGTGTCAAAGTCAAATCCTGCCATGACGAGCGAAAAATCGACGATGACTCCTTCGGGATGAATGGCGGTCGTAACAGCGCGATTTGCGATCACGCGCTCCGCGAGCCACAGGTCCAGCGGCGCACCGAGAGGCTCCTGGCCGGACCAAAGCTCGTACCCGACTTCGCCGCCGGCGTGCCAGCCCTTCAGGAGGTTTTCTGGGTCCAGAGGAAACAAAAGATCGCGATCCTTCGTCGCGAAGACATGACCGCCATGTTTCGCGTAGTAGTTCGCAGCCCAGACGCCCATCAGGACGTAACGGACATTCAGTTGAGCAAACTTCTGCAGAAGGCTTGTGAACGGATCGTAGGAAGTCACCGAACCCGTTTCGCGCGGCGGAAGTGTTCACGGTCTTGTGCGATCAGCCGCTCGACCCACGTCTTGTCCTGTCCGGACTGATTGTGCGGAGCATCTTCCCAACGGCGGACGGCCCGGAGAAACGCCTCCGTCAGCTCGAATTTTTCGTCTTTCGCGTCTGGAGGAAGATCGAACACCGACGACATTCTACAAAAAGGCCCAGCGTTTCCGCCGGGCCTTCTGTTGCCGATTGCGTGGAAATCAGAACGTGATGCGCGCTGCGACCTGGAACCGCCGCGGCGCAAGGAATGAGTTCGGATGCGGAGCGACAACTCGGTACGTGTTCCGATCGATGTTCAATTTGGCGAGAACCGAATCAGGAATCGAGGCTGGTATCGGAACTGTGGCAATGTCCGTCCGTTGGGTGAAACCCAAGCCAATTCCGTTGCCGGTGCCGCCGACCCGCTCCTCATAGTTGTATCCGGTCTGCCTATTGAGCACGTTGAAGATGTCGAACGCGAGCTGCAGATTGAATCCCCGCATGAGCCGGAAGTTTTGGGTGTAATCGAGATCAAGATCGGTCTGCGAAGGTGTCCTGCGACTGCCCGCGGGCTCAGCGTAACGATCGGTGTCGCTCGCCGAACCAGTCAGGGCGCGGTATGGGAGAACGCTCTCGAGTTGGTATGGCTGTCCTGACTGGAACACGAAGAACGCGCCGGCGCTCGCATTCCACGGAAGGTAGTAGTTTCCGTAGAGCTTGACCATATTGCGGCGATCGCCGCGCAGGTTGCCGTACTTGAAGTTCCAAAGTTGTCGTCCCGCTCCGTCGGCAATATTTGATGAGCCGATGAAGCGGGCGGCATCATTGTCCGTGCTGACGCTCGTATAGTCTTGATCGAAGTTGCCGTAGTAGTGGCTCCATGTGTATGAGCCGTGAATGGCAGCCTTGCTGCCGCGCCACTCGGACTCCGCCGTCGCTTCGTAATATTTCGTGAATGCGCCGTCGAGATTGGCGATGACGTAGCTCGAGCCGCTGCCGATCGCATTCCGAATCGTGCCTGCCGTGGCAGTGTTGCCGAGGTTCGGAACATACAGCTCCTGCGGTACGCCCGGTGGCGGTTGGAAAACGACGCGAGCGTTATTGTTCGTATCCTCAATGTAGTGGTCGCCCTTGCGCGCACGGCCGTACAGGCGCGCGGACCACGTGCTAGTCAACTGCCGTGCAGTGCCGAGCATGAGCTCTTTGACCTCAGGCGGCTTGATTCCCGCCTGCCACCACTTCCCTGAAGAGGAAGCGTTCGGCTGGACGCCGAGCAAATTGCCATCCGCATCGAAGTATGCGTTGACCTGCTGCAAGAGATTGCGGTCCCACGACGCCGCGCGTGCATCAGAGTTTGATGGCGGGTTGTAGCGTGCGAGACTCGCAAAAACCGTGTCGCTGCCGTTGTAAGCCCAAGTGGCGCCGAGGCGCGGCTGAACCTCCTGGCTCCATGTCCATTGGTGCATTTTGTACTTGGTGCCTGGCGAGGATACGAATCCGGCGACATTGTTCGCTTTCGCCAGCCCCTGTCCGTAGAGGACGTCGCTGCTGTCCAGGACGCCGAGGTTGAAAGACCAATTGCGCCAGTGGATCAGGTCGTTGAGCTCGACATTCTGCGAGTGGAACTCGGAATGGATCACAGGAATCGCTCCTGTGGTCTGCGGCGAGAACGCCGCGATGAAGAACGCGTTCGTTGCCGTCGCGCAAGCAGGCGGATTGCATACCGTTCCGGTGGCTCCGCTCCCGCCTGGGATCGAAATCTCGCCCCAGCCATTGGATGTCTGAAAACGATCTTCCGAGTCGTTATAGCGCTGGTAGCCGACGTGCAGATCGTGCGTCGCGTTCGTACCGAACGTGTAGTTGTAACCGAGCTGACCGCCCTTCCGGTAAAAGCTGTCGTTGTCAGCGGAGTATTGACCGAGTCCGACCACCCCGCCGCCCGTCGCCTGCCCGGCAACACAGGTCAAACCAAGGGAGCTCGGATTTTGCGGACAGATGTATCCGTATTTGTTAATAAACGGCTGTACGAACGCGGCGTTTGTCGGCAAAGGCGTCGGCACGTCCACCCGACCGATCTTGTCCAGATTGTTGATGTCCAAGTGGGTGCCGACCGCAGTGGACACGTTGACGCCGCTGGCGATGAAGTCCGCACGGCCGCCGCCCGGGTTACGGAAGTCGACGAGCTTGAACGTGGCGAAACTCTTCGGGTTGATGATTTTCGAACCCTCGAGATTTCCGAGGTCCAGCGACGACTGGTAGCCAGTTCCCGCCGTCGGTGCAGTAAAGGCGCCGAATGTCGAGGTCGTCTGAACCTCATGCGAGTGGCGCCAGCTTCCATTGAACAGCCACGATTCAGTCGGCGTGAATGTCAGTTTTCCGAATTCCTCGTTTCGCGTGAGCTTGTACTGAGGCAGCGCGCCATAGAGATTCGATGCGTTTGCACGCGTCGCGTAGGGACGGTAGTAGGACCCGTAGAAAAAGAGATGATTCTGCAGAACCGGACCACCAAGGTTGACGTTCGTCCAGTTGCTGTTGTTCTGGTAGATGTTGTTCTGCGTCCCCCTCTGGTTAGCGATGAAGCTGTGGTTCAACGCCTGGTACCCGAGCTGGCCTGAGAATCTGTTTGTGCCCGATTTGCTGACCGAATCGATCTGGAATCCGCCTGCGCGATCGAAATCAACAGCATTCGCGCCGCCGCGAATGACATTGACCTGAGCGATGTCATTCGTGTTCGGGTTCACGACGAGAACACCGAACAGCGGCATCGTGATGTTCGCGCCGTCAAAGAGATAGATGTTGTCCTGGCCGCTCGCACCTGCGCTCGGGCCGCGCACAGTGTCCTGCGTGTACATGATGCCTGGGATGAGTTTCTGCAGGTCACTATAGTTCTGGGTGATCGGAAGGCTTTGAATCTGCTGTTGCGATAAGCCGCTCGTCAGCGCCGTCGAGCTCTTGTCAACCAGAGTCGCCTCGGCAGTGACAGTGATGCTTTCGGAGACGCCCGGCACGCCGAGTTTCGCATCGGCAGCTGTGTTCTGCCCAAGAAGAACCGTCGCTCTTCGCGTCGCTGTTTGCATTCCTGCCAACGAGAACGTGACGCTGTAATCGCCAGGGATCAAAGCGGGCAGCCGGTAATCGCCATTCGTGTCGGTCGTCGTCACGCGTGGCGTCGGCAGGACATTCGATCGCGCTTCAACGGTCACGCCGGGCAGCGCCGAGCCATCGGTGGCAGTCACTCTGCCGCTGATCGAACCCGTCTGCTGGGCGAAGGCAGTTGTCGCGATCAGGACCAAAACCAGGGTAAGAACGAACCTGCGAAGGTGCATGGAACTCCCTCCTCTGCTTTTTGGACAACGGGAAAACTGCGCGCGATTCTACACCTGACGAGCGAGGATCATCGGTAACGGTCGCAGGACGCG
>QHVY01000008.1:0-5692 GCA_003223695.1 Acidobacteriota bacterium | reverse complement strand
TAAACGACTCTTCGCGGTGGATTCTTCGCGATGGCAACCCGCAAATCCGTCAAGCCCATAGCGGCATTTACTCGCCGAGCGGCCAGTCGAGTTCGCCGAGGAAGCGCGGGTCATCGCGCCATCTTTCATGAACTGCGACATGAAGGTCGAGAAAGACCTTCGCGCCGAGAATCGATTCGAGCTCCAGGCGCGACTCCGTGCCGATGCGCTTGACCATGTCGCCGCGCTTGCCGATGACGATCGGCTTCTGCGATTCGCGTTCGACAACGATCGTCGCGTAGATTTTGATGAGGTTTTTCTTTTCCTCTTCTTCCCAACGCTCCACTGCTACCGCGGTGGTGTACGGCAACTCGTCGCCTGTATGTTGCAGCAGCTTCTCGCGAACGATTTCGGCAGCGAAGAAGCGCTCCGGCTGCGTCGTGTAGTCCTCGCGCGAATACAAAGGTTCACCCGGAGCGACGATCTGGAACAGCAGATTCACGAGCTCGTCGACGCCTTCGCCGTTGATCGCCGAGACGGGAACGATTTCGTCGAACAACTCCGTCGCGCCGTAACGCTGCATCATCGGCAGGAGCTTTTCTTTTCGCAGTTGATCGATTTTGTTCAGGATGGCGATGCGCTTCGCCGGTGTGGCGGCCGGCCCTTCGGCCGACCGTGTGCCGGCTGGAGAGCCGGCACCTACACTGCGCAGGAGATCGATCGCGAATTCATCTCCGCGGCCGAATGACTCCGTCGCATCAACGATCAGCGCCACCACATCCGCCTCGGCGAGACTCGAACGAACGTGATCCATCATCCGCACGTTCAGTTTGTGCAGCGGCTTGTGAATGCCGGGCGTATCGAGGATGGCGATCTGGCCGCGCGGATCGTTGAGGATGCCGACAATGCGATTGCGCGTCGTCTGCGGCTTCTCGGAGACGATGGACACTTTTTGACCGAGGATGCGATTGAGCAGTGTCGATTTGCCGGCATTCGGGCGGCCGACGAACGCGACGACGCCGAAGCGCGATTTCGTTAGGCCCGCTGTTCTTCGATTTCCTGCCACTCTGGATCTCGCGAAATGCGGACGCGATAAATTCGCCGCCGGTCCGCGCGGTCGACTTCGAATCGATAGCCGTTTTTCGTGACGACGGTTCCCGCCTTCGGGACGCGGCCGAGTGTCGTGAAGATCATTCCAGCGACCGTTTCGTAATCCTCGCCGGCGAAGTGAGCGTCGAGCATCTCCTCGAGCGTCTCCACGCGAAGCAAGCCGCTGACCAGATATTCGTCGTTGCCAAGATCGACAACTGTCGCTTCGACGGCTTCGTGTTCGTCGCCGATGTCGCCGACGATCTCCTCGACGATGTCCTCGATGGTGATCATGCCCGCCGTTCCGCCGAATTCATCGACGACCACGGCAACCTGAATGTGTTCGCTCTGAAACTCGCGCAACAGCTCCGAGACTTTCTTTGTCTCCGGCACGAAAAATGGAGGCCGTGCCAGCTCGGGTACGCTTTTCGACTCCTTCTTCAAGATCGCTTCGAAGACTTCCTTGATGTGCACGATGCCGGTGATCGAGTCGATGCTGTCGTGATAGATCGGAATGCGCGAGTACTTCGATTCGCTGAACAGCCGCGCCAGATCGTCGAGTGTTCCGCGAGCGTTGAACGCCAGCACATCGATCCGCGGCGTCATCAGCTCGCGCGCTACGCGGTCGCCGAATTCGACGACCGAGTGAATCATCTTGCCTTCACTCGGTTCGAGGATTCCCTCCTCCTCACCGACATCGATGAACGCCTGCACCTCTTCTTGCGTGGGCTCCTCCGCCTCCGTCTCCTGCTGTTCCTGCTCGTCGAGACGGGCGAACATCTGGCGCAGAGGGAACAGCACCGGCCAAAAGAGGTAGTAAAAAAAATGAGTGAACGGAATCATGTGCTTCAGCAGGATCTCGCCAATATCCTCGGGCACCAGCGCCAGCGCGAATTTCCAGAGAAAGGCGATGATCAGCCAGACGAGGGCGGCGGTCGCTGTCGCCGTTCCGATGGGCGCAGGCTGTATTGCCATCACCGTCGCTCCGATCGCGAGAATCAGCGATCCTTGAAGCAGCGCACCGCTCACGAGCTGCAGGTTGCGCGCGTCGTAGTTGAACCAGCGCGTGCTGCGATCGACATCGGAATCGCCGCTCCAGCGTCGCAACGTGACGGCACTCACTTGCTGGGCGAAAAAGCGTGCCGCGTCGCAGACGAGGTAGAACAGGCCGCACACGATGGCAGCCGCGATCCATTCTCCGTGCGAGAGGCTACTTCCCATCGGGCGTGGGACGGAATTCTATCAACTGAACAACAAGGCAACTATGGCGGCTGCAAGTGCCGATTTCATCAATACTTCCGAGCGCCGATGCAGCCTCCCGAAGCCGGCCGCGTCGCCGCGGGCCCTCTCCATCGCCGGCTGCAGATACCCGATCTCGTACACGACATCGAAGGCCAGAAAAGCGATCGCGAACCAGCGTATGGCGATCCAAGCGGTGGCCGCGTTTCGTTCCCAGCCGAGGTATTTGACGGCAGCGCCGATGATGATGAGTGACACGGCGACGACTCTCAGACGAGCGAAACGCCATAGGGTCGGACCGAAGATCGCCCCCGCCTCTTGACGTGGCAGCGCCTTGAACAGCGCGGGGGCAACCAGCGCTCCGAGAACGACCGCGCCCCCGATCCAGATCGCCAGTCCGAGCTGATACAGGAAATTGATGCCCAGGTAGACCCAGTTTGGCATCAGCGGAGGATAATTCTTCCATGAATCCCCTGGCGCATTTTCTTCTGCTTACCGCACTCTCGATTCCAACGAACACTCTCGTCCTGCGCTCGGGGCAGCGCGTGGACGTGGATGGATCGGTGAAGATCGACAACGGACGCGTTCTGTTCCGTTCAGGCGGAGCGCTCTATTCGGTATCAGAGAATGACGTGGACGTCGACGCGACGCGTGCTGCGGGAATCCCGATTTCGATTCAGAGCGAGAGAGCAGGACGCCTGAAAGTCTCGGCCGAGGAAAAGCGGCGGTTGCTGAAGGAGCTCGAAGAGAACCACTCCGGAACGCCGGCACCAGCGAATGCGCTGAATGTACCGCCCGGTCCAACAGCAGGCGAGCGGCAACAGGCAACGCAAGATGAGTGGGCGTGGCGGCAACAGGCGCGCTCGTACGAAGAATCCATTCGCCGCGCAAAAGAAAATCTCGATCTGCTCGAGCAGAAAGCGGCCGCGCTCAAGGCGCACATTGCCGGTCTTCTGTCGTTAGGCTACAAACCGGACCAGTTCTCATACGACACGACGCAGCTTGCGTACACCATCGATGCAATCCCCGGAGCCGAGCTCGAAGTGCAGCGTGCACAGCGCGCGTACGATCAGTTCCGCGATGATGCGCGGCGCATGGACGTCACGCCGGGGTGGATTCGGTAATTTCACCACAGAGGACACAGAGATCACAGAGACGCCTCTGTGTCCTCTGTGCTCTCTGTGGTGAACAAGAAACTACGGCTCCGGACCGAAGCTCTCCACGATCGCGCCCGAAGGATCGATCCCGTTTGCCCGCAATGCCGACTGCACGCGCGCAAGAAAGCCGTCGAATCCGGCGGCCATCTTCAGAGAGCTCTCCAGCGCCCGTCGGTTGCGCGCGATCAGTGTCTCGATCTTGCCGCTCACGTGAACGATGGAGCCGTCGCGAGCGAGCGGATCGAAATCGCCTGCGTACAGGATGTGACGCTGATCCGGCTCGTAGAGAACGCTAATCGGCCGTTTGTCTTTCGTCGCGAGCATGTGCAGCACGATGCTTCGCACCGGCGCGATTCCCGTGTCGCCGGCGAGAAAGGCGACGGGACGGCCGTCCTGTTGTGGAAGAACGAAATCGCCGAACGGTCCGTCGATGGCCACAGTTGCGCCAGGGATGAGTTTTTTGAGCGCCTCCCCGCCACGCCCCGCGCCAACGCGGACGCAAAGCTGCACCGCGTCCGGACGTTGCGGCGCCGACGCGATCGTGTACGCGCGGGAGACGCCTTCAGGAAATTGAAAGTTCACCCACTGGCCGGGCTCGAATTCGAAGTCGCGATCCGTAAAGGCAACGGTCAGTTGCAGAACAGCGGGCGCAAGCTCCTGGATCTCAGTGACGATGGCGGCGTGCGTCTGCATCGAACAACATCTACCACATCCCCGCTTTTGCGAGCTTCTGAATCTTCTTGATGATGCGATCGCGTTTGAATCCGCGAAGCCGGTCGACAAACAGCTTGCCCTCGAGATGATCGATTTCGTGCGACATCGCACGCGCCATCAGCCCTTCGCCCCCGCTCGGAGCGTGTCACCATCTCCGTGAGATCCGGAATGGAGAGGCAGCCTTCGTCCTCGCTGATCTGTCCGATGGTCTCGGCAATTTCCGGATTGACGAATACGCATAGCTCGCCCGGGCGCTTGCCGACGGACAGATCGATCACCGCTACGCGACGCGAGTCGCCGACTTGGTTCGCAGCGAGGCCGATTCCTGGAGCGGCGTACATCGTGTCCACCATGTCGTTGATGAATTTCTGAAGCGCTTCATCAAAGAGAGTGACCAGCTCGGTGCGGCGGCGAAGGACATCGTTGCCATATTTGACGATGGGGAGTACGGCCAAAATCAGGATCCCCGCTTTTTCAAGCTCTCGATCATCGCTTCTACGGTGTGTTTGGCGCGCTTCTGATAAAACTCATCGAGAACTTTGCGGATGCCGGGGTACTTCCCCAACGCGTTGTCGAGCTTCTCTTTATCGAGACGCAAAAGCTCGGTCGGCTTGGAAGCGGTGATCGTGGCCGTTCGAGGTTTGCCTGTCAGGACGCTGACCTCGCCGAAGAATTCGCCTTCGCCGAGTTTCGCCAGATAGACGCTCCCGCCCCTCCCGCCCGCCCCGCGCGTGTAAACCTTCACTTCACCTTGGGCGATGATGTACATCGACGAGCCGAGATCGCCCTCGGTGATGATGACGTCCCCCTCACCATGCTGCTCGAGCTCCATCTCTTTGACGAGCGCGGCTCGTTCTTCTGGCGTCAAGACTTCGAAAAGAGGGCTGCGCGGAACCTGGCGATCGAAAACCGGCTGCATCGGACCGGTGGCCGGCCGGTGGGCCTCCTGGATCTTCTCCGCTTTCTTCCGAACGGCGATTGACTGGACAGTGAGTCCGTTCTCTTCGTAGTACTTCGCCGTGTGCTCGTACTGCGCGAGGGCTTCGTCGAATTGACCCGCGCCGGCAAGCGCATCCGCGTACTGCAGGCGAATGCGAGGATTGCTCGGGTACTTGTCGAGATCCTCTTTGAGGAGGGGAAGGGCTTTCGTGAATTCCTTCCGGGCGAGGAGGTCCGCACCGCTTTCAGCCATGCGCGCGTATTGTACCGAACGTAGCGCCGGCTCTTAGCCGGCGCCAAGCCGACTGAGAGTCGGCTCTACGTCAATACTTGATCCGCTGCAGCTCTACCTTCGCCGAGGCGGCGGATGACGAGTACGGATACTTTCGAATGCATTCGTCAAACGTGCGCCGGGCCATGCCCAGGTCGCCCGTTTTGATGTAAGCGAGACCGAGCTTGAACATCGCATCGGGCGCCTTGTTCTCGTCGGCGTACTCCTTTGTGACGCGTTCGTAGTAGCGCATCGCGTTCTGGTAGTCGCCGCTCTCGTAGTAGGTCTCCCCGATCCAGAAGAG
>QHVY01000007.1 GCA_003223695.1 Acidobacteriota bacterium | reverse complement strand
GCTCGGACGCAAATTTGTCCGAGCGGCCATCGTCATCATCGGCCTGGGCATGACGATCGCGCTATTTCTGAAGCCGTAGGAGAGCGGGCGTCTCGCCCGCAGCGAGCGCGCGTCACGCGCGGTCGCTGTTTAGTCGCCGGGCGCGACGCCCGGCGACTGCGGCCGGGACGGCCGCTCTCCCAGAGTGCTCGAAAACAACTCCACGTTGCGCCGCATGACGTCGATGCGCTCGCGCGGCTCGCGCGGAACGTGCGGCGATCGCGGATAGATCACCATCGTCACGTCGACGCCGAGCTCTTGCAGCACGCGATAGAGCATCATTCCCTGCGAAAGCGGCACGCGCTCGTCGCCATCGTCGTGCTGGATGAGCACTCGCGCCTTCGACGGCTTCAAATGCCAAAGTGGGCTGTGCTCGCGCAGAAGATCGGTCGAGCCGTGGAAATAATTCGGAATGAACGCACGGATGTCGGTCGTGCCGTGATACGAAAGCAGATCGACGATCGGCGCACCGATGCTGATCGCTTTCAACCGATCGCTGTGGCCTTCTGCCCAGGCGGCCATGAATCCGCCGTAGCTCCAGCCCATCAGACCGAGCCGATTCGGATCGGCGATACCGTCGCCAATGACTTTGTCGATTCCTGCATTGATATCCAGCCAGTCCATTCCGCCCCAATCATTGCGATTCGCTTCTCGAAATTTCTGGCCGTAGCCGCCGGTGCCGCGCGGATTCGGCCGCAAAATCGCGAAGCCGTTCGCCGCAAACACTTGAACTGGGTAGAGGTAACCGAGATAGCCGAGGAAGCTTTCGTCGTGGTGCGAGGCGGGGCCGCCGTGCACGAACGTGAGAAGTGGATATCGCGTGTTAGGCCGATATCCGACCGGCAGCGTCAGAAGTCCTTCGATCTCGAGACCGTCTTTGGGGTTCTTCCACGTGATGAGACGAGTCTCACCGAGCTCCCGATTGCGAAACGCGTCGTTGTGATGCGTGATTTGTCGCGGATCAAATGCACCAGTTGGGGAAACATAGATTTCCGGCGGCTCGGTCGTGGACTGCATCACGAACGTCGCGCTTCCGCCGCGAACGTCGAGGCCGCTGATCACGCCGTTGACATGTGAGAAATGATGGAAGCCGCTACCATCGGCGCCGGCGCGCCAGATCTGCGCGGTCGGCGATGCCGGCCCACTGAACCAGATCGTGTCACCAACCCATCGCACCTGCTCCGGCGTGCGGTCGTAATCGGGTGCGACGAGCCGCGGAGTTCCGCCGCTGACCGGCACGACACGAATCTGTTCTTCGCGCAGCCAATCGGCGACGCCGCCCGTGCTCAGAAACGCGATTTGCTTTCCGTCCGGGGAAAAACTCGGATTGCGATCCGAGCCTGGCCACGTGACGAGCATTCGCACTTCGCCGCCGCGCGAAACGAGCGCGATGTCTGAATTCTGAAAATCCTGGATGCGCCCGCCCGGCTGCCGCTCGATTGCGATCATCGATCCATCCGGCGACCATGACAAATTCGTGAACGAGTCGGTGCCGCTTGTCAGGCGCGTGACGCGGCGCGACTCGAGATCGATCAGGTAAAGATGCGACGGTCTCGTTTCCGATCCGACGACGCGGAAATCTTCTTTCTCCGCCGGCGGCCCATCGCGCATGGTGAAGGCGATCGTTTTGCCATCCGGCGAAAATTCGAAATCGTTGATGCCGCCGCGCTCATTCGTGAGCTTTTCTGCTTCGCCGCCGTTCGCGCCGATGATCCAGATCGCGTTGCGTTTCTCGTCGCGATCGGAAATGAACGCGATTCGCGATCCGTCCGGCGACCAGCGCGGATGATTGTTCGTGCTGTTGCTGTGCGTGAGCTGAATGTCGTTCAACCCGTCGACGCCGGCCAGCCACAGATCGGAGTCGTAAGCGCTCCGCTCCATGTCCGCGCGCGTCGCGACGTACACGATGCGCTTTCCGTCAGGTGAGATGATCGGCGACGAGATCGCGGGCATCGTCGCGTAGTCCTGGATCGTGAGCGCGGCTGCGAGAAGAGCGGTTGCGAACATGACGGCGTATTTTAGATGTCATTCCGAGCGTAGCGAGGAAGCGGTGTGGGTGGGTGGCGCGAAACTGCAGCTTCGTACCTCCCGCCCACACCGGTCCCTCGCTACGCTCGGGATGACATCAGCAGCGCGCGCGTCGCTGCATGTTTCGGATTCGTCAGCACCTCGGCGGGCACTCCCTCCTCCACCGCTTCCCCTTCCGCGAGGATGACCACGCGATCGGCGAAATCGCGCGCGAAGTCGTCGTCGTGCGTGGTGATGACGAGCGTCCGTCCGCCCGCCGTGAGCTGACGCAGAGTTTGGCCCAACTCGCCGCGCCGCGCAGGATCGAGCGATGCCGTCGGCTCATCCATCAACAGCAGCGGAGGATCCATGGCCATGGCGCGCGCGATCGCCACACGTTGCGCCTCGCCGCCGGAGAGCTCGCGCGGAAGGGCATCGCGGCGGTGAGCGACGCCGAGGGACTCGAGGAGCGCCAGTCCGCGGCGTTCGGCGTCAACTCGCGTTACGTGCGCGACCTGCGTCGGCGCGAGCGTCACGTTGTGCATCGCCGTGAGATGTTCGAAGAGATAGTGAAGCTGAAAGACCATGCCCACGCGGCGGCGAAGCGCGCGCAATACGGTTCGTGACGGGAGCGCGCCCGACTGCAGGGTCACTCCGTCGATGTCGATCGTGCCGCCGTCGAACGGTTCGAGTGCGGTGATGCAGCGCAGGACCGTCGTCTTGCCGCCGCCGGACAGTCCCATCAGTGCCAGGAGCTCGCCGCGGTGCGCGCGCATGCTGATGCCGCGGAGAATCTCACGGGTACCGCGGTTCAACCGAAGATCGCGAATCGTCAGGAGGTCGGTGCTTTCCATCGTGCTTCCAGCTTTCCTGCGAGCCGCGAAAGCGGCAGCGATAAAATCAAGTAGAGCATGGCGCACATCGCGCCGGGTACAAGCCAGCTTCCGATGTTCGTGGCGAAGATCTGCGTCTGCTTCGTCAACTCCACCACCGTGATCACCGACACGAGCGAGGAGTCCTTCAGCAGCGCGACGAAATCATTCGTCATCGGCGCGAGCGCCAGTCGAAATGCCTGCGGACCGCGCACCAGACGCAGCACCTGTGCCTCGGTCAGTCCCAGCGTGCGCGCCGCTTCGAGCTGTCCGCGCGGGACGGCTTCGAGGGCGCCGCGATAAATCTCGCTCTCGTACGCCGCGTAGTTGAGTCCGAGGCCGAGGAGTGCGGCGAGGAACGCGGGGAGGAGGATGAATTCCGACAAGCCGTAATACAAAACAAACAATTGCAGCAACACCGGCGTGCCACGAATCACTTCGACGTACGTCGTGAGAATTGACCGGACGAAGACGTTGCCGTACACGCGGCCGCTGGCGATTCCGATGCCGACGACAATCGCCAGGGCCATCGACGCGCACGAGAGAACGATTGTCACCACAGAGGCACGGAGAAGGGCGGGGACGTAGGCGAGGATGACGCCGCGTGTGGGTGCCGGCTCTCTAGCCGGCACATGGCCGGCCGGAGGGCCGGCCACCACACTGAGCACAGTTTGAAAAAACGCGGGCTGATACGAATCCCAAATTCCCCATCTCTCGTAAATTCGCTGCAGCGTGCCATCGCGCATGCGCGCTTTCAGCACGTCGCTGACGCGGTCTCGAAGCGCCGCATTTTTGCGCACGAGAACCACGACGTAGTGTCCCGCCGTCACCGGCTGCGGCTGGATGATGATGTCGGGAATCGTGCGCACGCGCCGCGCGGCGATGATGTTGTCGAGCAGAACGGCATCGACTCTCCCCTGCCGCAGATCCGAGTACGGATGCACATCGTCCTCGTACGAGATGAGCGTCACTGGCTGCGTTTTCAGATAGTCGAAAGCGATCGTGCCCACGAGCGTGCCGACGCGGTGTCCGCGCAGGTCGGCGAAGGTGCGATATCGATCGCGATCTTGGGCGCGGACGGTGAGCACCTCATGAAACTCGTAGTACGGAACGCTGACCGCGTGGGCGGCGTGGCGGGCGGGCGTGTCCTCAACTCCGCTCATACCGATGTCGAAGTCGCCGCGCTCGACGGACTGATCGATCTCGTTGAACGCCACCTGAACGAATTCGGGCTGACGGCCGAGGCCCTTGGCGATCTCGCCGGCGACTTCGACGTCGAATCCGCGCAGCTTCGAGGGATCGCGCGGATCAGCCTCCACGAACGGCGCGCCGCCTTCGGCATCGCCGCCCCAGCGAAGGGG
>QHVY01000006.1 GCA_003223695.1 Acidobacteriota bacterium | reverse complement strand
AACCGTGCACGCTGGCGATGTCATCGCCATCCTGGAATCACGCGATTTGGCTGCGCAGCATGCCGAGGCGGCGGCGGCACTGCAAGAGGCAGAGGCGTCTGCGAGCACAACGGTCAAAGGCAATGTTCCGCTGACGAATGCGCAGGATCAGAAGAGCATAACCGATGCGCGCGCTGCGCTGGAGAACGCCAGAAAAACTTACGAGCGGCGGCAAACATTGTTCGCAGAAGGAGGAATCTCGCAAAAAGAGTTGGAGGCCTCGAAGCTCACGATGACAAACGCGGAGAACGATTTGCGACTCGCCGAGGCCTCGACGACTCTCCATCGCGGCGTCACCAATCCCGGAGATATTCGTGTTGCGCAATCGAAAACGCGTCAGGCGCGCGACCGGCTCGCGAACCTTGACGCGCAACTGAGTTACACGATCGTGCGCGCGCCGTTCGCCGGCACGATCACCGATCAATTTCAATATCAGGGTGACTTGGCGAATCCTTCGGCGAAGATGGTGACGATCGCCGATACGAGCCGCCTGATCGCGAAGATGCAGATCTCAGAACAGATCGCATCGACGCTGAAGGCAGGCGACACCGTCAAAGTTCTTCCGGACGATCTGCCGGGCCAGACGTTCGCCGGAACGATCAGCCTCGTCGGCCGCGGAGTCGATGCGGTGAGCCGAAGCGTGGAGGTGTGGGTCGCCGTTGCGAATCCGACTGGCCTTTTGCGGCCGAATGGCGTGGCGCGCGTCATCATTTCGGCGCAGCCCGTCAACAACGCGGTGATTGTTCCCTCTCCGGCAGTCACGCTCGACGCAACAACAGCGAAGAGCGGAATGGTGATGGTTGTGGATGCACAGTCGGTTGCCCATGAGGTCCACGTCACAGTCGGAATCAGGAGCGCGGATCGAACGCAGATCACCTCCGGCCTGCGCGGCGGAGAAACCGTGGTCACCGAGGGCAATTACGGTTTGCCTGACGGAACGAAAGTCTCCATCGCGAAGCCGGGAACGACCGAGCAATGAATCTTGCCCGTTTAGTCGATCACCAGTGGCGCGCCGTGGTGGTCGTCATGGTCCTGCTGAGCATCGGCGGTTTGATCGCCATGACGCGAGTGCCCATGGCGCTCTTCCCCGATACAAATTTTCCTCGGATCATCATTGTCATTGAAAACGGCGAAGTTCCGGCGCAGCAGATGCTCGTCACGGTAACCAGACCCGTGGAAGAGGCAATGAGCGGCATGCCTGGAATCGCGCGCGTGAAATCGATTACCAGCCGCGGAGCCGCGGAGATTGACCTCTTCTTCGACTGGCGGTCCGACATTCAGCAAACGCTGCAGATCGTGCAATCGCGCGTCTCCGGCCTTGCTACGACGCTGCCGCCGACGGCGCGAGTGGCTCGCGTCGAGCGTCTGACATTCGCGGTATTCCCGATCATCGCCTATTCGGTCACGTCTCCCAGGCGCGATCCGGGAACGCTTCGCACGCTGACCGAGCTGACGATTCGCCCTCCCCTCGCACGTGTTCCCGGAGTTGGCAGCGTGATCATCCAGGGCGGCGAAATTCGCGAGTACCACGTGAACCTCGACCCGGCGCGGCTCGAATCGCGCGGCCTGACCGTCTCTCAAGTCGCCGACGCGCTGAAGAATACGAACGTCATCGATTCTCCGGGACTGATTGACGAAAATCATCATCTCGAGCTGGCGCTCGTCAGCGGTCAGGCCAAATCGATCGAAGACATCACGCACATCGTGATCGCCAGCGTCAACAACGTGCCGGTGATGCTCTCGGATGTGGCCACGGTCGAACCGGGATTCCAGCCGCGGTACACGATCGTCACCGCCGATGGTCAACCCGCCGTGTTGGTGAACGTCCTGCGCCAGCCGACCGCGAACACGGCCGCAGTGGTCGATGCAGTCAAGCAGCAACTCGACCTGCTGAAACCGCAGCTTCCGCGTGACGTGGAGATCAAGCCGTTTTACGACCAGTCGTTGCTCGTGCGCGCCTCGGTTGGCTCGGTGCGCGACGCGATCATCATCGGGCTGGTGCTCTCTGTACTCATCATGTACGGCTTTCTGCGGAGCTGGGGAACCACACTCGTGGCCACGGTGGTCATTCCCGTAACAATCATGGTGACGATTCTGGTGATGTGGCTCGTCGGTCTCAGCTTCGACTTGATGACACTCGGCGGCGTGGCGGCGGCGATCGGCCTGGTCATCGATGACGCCATTGTCGTCGTGGAGAACATTTACGCGCACATTGCCGCGGGAACACCACGCTCGGAGGCGGTGCAAAAGGCCATCTCCGAGATCGCCGCGCCGATCGTCGGCTCTACGATCACGCCGGTAGTCGTATTTCTCCCACTCTCGCTTCTCACGGGCGTCACGGGCGTTTTCTTCCGCTCGCTCGCATTAACCATGGCCGTCGCGCTGCTGACTTCACTCGTTCTCGCGCTGTTCTTCACGCCAGTGCTCGCACGCCGCTTTGTTTCGACCTCAACAAAGCCGCAGGAAGAAGGTGGCCCAATTCTCCGGCGCCTCATTGGAATCTACGAGCGGCTCCTCACAATTGCGCTGCGTTATCGCGCCGCGATTCTCATTGTGATCGGCTTGCTGGTGATCATCTCTTTCTTGATTTACAAACTTCTGGGCAGCGAGTTCTTGCCGGAATTCGACGAGGGCGCCTTCATCCTCGACTACGTCGCGCCGCCAGGCGCCTCGCTCCAGGAAACCGATCGCCTTTTGCGCCAAGTCGAGAAATTGCTCAAAGAGACGCCTGACGTCGAGAGCTTCTCGCGTCGCACCGGGCTGCAGCTTGGACTCGCGGGAGTGACCGAACCGAACACCGGCGACTTCGCCGTGAAACTGCGGCCGAAGCACCGCGCGAGCGATGAGGTGACGAGCGAGCTGCGGCAGAAAATCGAGTCAACTGAGCCAACGCTGCGCGTCGAATTCATTGGTATCCTCAGCGATCTCATCGGCGATCTTCAAAGCTCCCCCTCTCCGGTCGAGCTGCGCCTGTTCAGCGAAGACGCGGCCGCATTGCAGCGCACCGCAAAGCAGATCGCCGCGTCGATCGCCAAAGTGCACGGCGTCGTGGAAATTTTCAACGGCATTGTGGTCAGCGGTCCGGCGGTGACGTTTCGCATCGATCCGCAACGCGCCTCGACATTCGGCATCACTGCCGCTGACGTCTCCGAGACGATCGAATCGGCCCTCGGCGGCACCGTGGCGTCCTCGATCGTGGAACGCAACCGAGCCATCGATGTGCGGATTCTTTTGCCACCGAGCTACCGGACCTCACTCGATCAACTGCGCTCGTTGCGCGTGCACTCGCCCACAACCAGCGGCTTCGTGCGGGTCGATCAGGTAGCAACGATCGAGTACGACCCCGGACAGACCGAGATCGATCGCGATGGACTACGGCAGTCGCTCGCCGTCACCGCTCGACTCGAAGGCGTCGATCTCGGCACGGCGATCAAATCGATTCGTTCACAACTGGCTAAGGATGTTCATCTACCCGCCGGAATGACCCTCGAATACGGCGGCCTCGTGGCCCTCGTTTTTCTGGTGCTCCTCGTTGAATTTCGGTCGTTCGCCCATCCCGTGGCGATCGTTACCGGCGCTGTACTGGCGTTGACCGGAACTCTCGCCGCGCTTCTGATTTCGCGGACCACGCTCAATGTTGTCTCGCTGATGGGAATGATCATGATCGTAGGCATCGTGGCGAAGAACGGAATCCTGATGCTCGATACGGTCGAGGATCACCTGGCGGGCGGTGTCGATCTCAACACCGCTCTAGTGCAGTCGGGACGACGCCGCTTTCGCCCCGTGCTGATGACCTCTCTTGCGGCGATGCTGGGAATGCTGCCACTTGCTCTCGCACTCGGTTCGGGCGCAGAACTGCTGCAGCCGCTCGCGATCGGCGTCATCGGCGGCCTGGCATTCGCGCTTCTGCTTTCACTGGTCGTTACGCCTGCGGTTTACGCGATGTTGCGAGGTTAACGTTCGCTATGCGCTTGCTCGTTGTCGAAGACGACGTGCGTTTGTCGGAGGTGCTGATTCGCGGCCTGCGCGAGGAAGGTTACGCGGTCGATTCGGCTCTCGATGGCGGCGCGGCGCTCGAGCAGCTATCGCTCAATAGCTACGACGCGGTGGTGCTCGACATCATGCTTCCCGGGCCGAATGGATTTGAAGTGTGCCGGCAGATGCGTTCAGCAAAATTGCCGACGCCGGTGCTGATGCTGACGGCTCGCGACGCGGTCGAAGATCGCATCGCCGGCCTCGATTGCGGCGCGGACGACTACCTCGTCAAGCCTTTTGCCTTCACAGAGTTGCTTGCTCGCATTCGCGCGCTGTTGCGGCGGACGCCGATCAGCGCTGCGCCGACGCTGCATGTTGCTGATCTGACCATCGACACTGCCTCGCATCGCGTGTCGCGCGGCGATGAAGAAGTCGAGCTCACGTCGAAAGAGTACGCGCTGCTCGAGTACCTCGCGCGGAATGCCGGGCGAGTGATCAGCCGCTCGGAGATCGCCGAACACGTCTGGGATGAAAACTTCGATCCGTTTTCGAATCTCATCGAGGTGTACGTGAACCGGCTGCGTCGAAAAATCGATCGTCGCGAACCGCATCTCATCGTCACTCGCCGCAACGAAGGTTACATGCTGCGCGATGAGGAGAAGCGATGACGTTGTCGATTCGCGTTCGCCTCACGCTCTGGTACGTCGT
>QHVY01000005.1 GCA_003223695.1 Acidobacteriota bacterium | reverse complement strand
CGTTTTGCCGAGTGAGCCGGAATGCTTCGGCGAGATGAAGGCGATCAGCGGCTGATTCAGCCGCAGCGCCTGCCAGTCCGCCGGATGCGTCCCGCTGTGGCTCGTCAGGCCATAGACGAATTCGTGATGTCCCCAATCCTGCGTTGCTTGATCGCTGTACGCGCGACCGTTGCCCTCGCCCAGGCCCGGCGTGTAGATCAGTGTTAGGCGAAGCGTTTTGTCGTCGGGCTTGTCCGAGCCGTATTTGCAATCGCTCAGCACTGTCACGCCGTAAGTACCGCTGCGATCGGTGAGGTCGAACCATTGATGCGAAGGCACCTCGTATTTTTTCGGATCGTTATTGCCGCGCTGAATCGTCCCCACTTCCCAGTTGTAAGTCGCGAGCGGATTCGCTGCCGTCAACGGAAACGTCGCCTTCAGCGCCGCCTCGGATGTTTTCCAATCGATTGAATTCACGAACTCGATACGGTCGCCCGAGAGTCGGATGGTCTGTACGAACTTCGATCCTTCGCCCTCGCGCGTGATCTCCAAAGCAACGCGGACGGGCCCATTTTCCGCGATGCGCACTGTCGCCGGTCCTTGCACGAATCCGCGCGGCGGTTTCTGCTGATCGGTCCAGTCCATGTTCCACGCCGGCCAGTCGTGCGGCTTCTCGGTTTGAAACGCGAGTTGCACCGGACTCGCAAGCAGCTCTTTCTTCAACTGTTTATCGAAGATGCTGGCGACGTCGCCGTTAGCGTCTATGCGAAGGCGATAGCGCGCGTTTTCGATCATGCGCCGGCTGAGAGCCGGCGCTACGTAGAACCGGCTCTTAGCCGGCTGAACGTCGTAAACCGCAAATCCAACCGACGGTACGCGTGCGACAAAGATTGCCTTGCCATTCGAAAATTGCGATCGAACCTCGTGGCCATCCGGCCCTAACACGCGGACCGCTTTGTCAGACGGCACCTCGACGATGTCTTCGCGCGCGATGTTCAGAGGGTTGTACACGACCACCGGCGTGCCTTTCGTCTGCGTGTCGAGCGCGGAGGCAACAGCGTCAGTTGCATTTGTCAGAACGTCGGCGAACTGATTCATCGCCAGCACGTCGTCGTTCCACGAATACTCGTAAGCCTTCGGCGTCGCGGTGCCTGCGGCGATGTCATGAAACTGACCGCCCATCACCAGCGTCCAGGCGTTGTTCAAGCGCTCGAGTGGATACGCACGGCCTAACAGCGCTGCCGCGACCGATGCTTTTTCAGCGGCGTCAGCGAGCAGCTCGTTCTTGCGGTTCCAGCGTTTCTGATACGCCTCCGATGTCAGTGAGCCCGCGGAGTGCTGCGTCAGCTCCAGATCGCCTTTGTAGCGCGGCAGGCGCATGGCTTCCGCCGGCGTGATGTCGAGAAACATTTGCTCGGCGGTGGAGGAGACGACGTGCAGCGGCCCGTCATTCTTCGTCACGATCGACTCGAGAAGGCTTACAGATGATTCGCGCGGAGCCCCGCCGGTGTCACCGGTGCCGTAGTAGTGATAATCGGTATAGACGCCGCTCTGCTGGCCGTCCTGCCGCACGCGCGCCGGCCAGTCGATGTAGTTGCGAGCGTTGGGCGGGGGTTCGCTTTTGGAGAGGTCGTACATGATGTCGCCGCTGTAATCGCCGGGATTGAACGCTGCGATGACGCTGCCGCCATCCGGCCCCTCCCACACACCCACGTTGAACGGAATGCCGACCGCGGATCCCCACGTCAGCTTTTGCGTGGAGAAGCCTTTGATGCCCATGTGGGCGAGGATGCTCGGAAGCGACGCCGGAAAACCGAAGCAGTCGGGCAGCATGTACTCGGCGCTGGCAATGCCGAAGTCGCGTCGAAAATAATGATTCCCGTACAACACCTGCCGGATGATCGATTCGGCCGAAGGCGAGTTGACATCGCTCTCCTCCATTGACGATCCGGCCGGAAACCATCGCCCTGCGGCGACATGCTTTTTCAGCGTCTCGTAATCGGCCGGGTAGTACTGCTTCATCATGCGATAGCGATTGGCGCCGCTGAAGTTGAAGATGTAGTGTGGGTACTTCTCAAAAAGTGCAAAATTATCGTGAAGCGTTTTCGGTAAGAATTCTCCGATGGTGCGCGGATACTCCCAGCGCCACTGCGTGTCGAGGTGTGCGTAGCCGACGACGTAGAGCGTCGGCTCTTTCGTAAGGTCGGGCGGGGTGGCCGTAGCCGTGGCGGCGAGAAAGGCGATCGTCAGCAGCATGCAANNNNGAGGAATCGGTGTGGGAGGGCGGTGCGACAACAGAGATCTTCGCGCCGCCCCTCCACACCGATCCCTCCCCTTCGCTGCGCTCAGGGTCGGGATGACAAGATAGGCGCATGCAAGATCTAGCCGAGAGCTTCGCTCGCGACGGCCACGTGCTCGTGCGCGGAATCGCCTCGCGAGACCAGATCGCGGAGTACCGGCCGGTGATACGCGATGTTTTCGAGAGCGTGAAAGACGAAAAGCAGGGGCGCATCGACGATTACTCGAAGCTGTTCATGCAAGTGACGAACATCTGGCGATTGAGCGATGCTGCCCGGCAGATCGTCTTCAACCGCCACTTCGCCCAGATCGCCGCGCAACTCCTCGGTGTCAAATCCGTGCGCCTTTACCACGATCAGGCGCTGTTCAAGCCTCCTGGCGCGGAGCGGACGCCGTGGCATCAGGATCGTTACTACTGGCCGCTCGACACCGATCGCACCGTGACGATGTGGCTCCCACTCATTGATGTGGCCGAGGAAATGGGACCGATGATCTTCGCTTCCGGCTCGCATCACGTCGAAGCGCTCGCGAAGTTGATTGCCGATCGCGGCTGGCCCGTTCATAGCGAGCCGCTACGCGCGGGCGACGCGACATTTCACGCCGGCGGCACGTTGCACTCTGCAGGCGCGAATCGCTCGAACAAGGTGCGCGAGATTCTCACGGTCATCTACTTCGCGAGCGGAACCCGCGTCGCTCAGCCTGCCAACGAGAACCAGCGCGTCGACCTCGAGGTTTTCCTCCCCGGCGTCAAGCCCGGAGAGGAGGCAAAGAGCGCGATGAATCCCGTGCTGTTCTGATCTTCGTCGGCATCTACTTCGCAAACGCACGAAGCGGAGGCAAATGACATGAGAACGCTTTCGCGAATTGCATGTCTGGTTTTGTTGACCGGACTCTTCATTGTCCCCACGGCAGAGGCGAGAAAGAAACGGATTTATGTGACGATCGCGCCGCCGGCGCCGGTTGTGGAGCGAACGGTGGTTTCGCCGTCGCCAGGCTTTGTCTGGCAGCCCGGCTACTATCAATGGAACGGCAACAGTTATGTCTGGACCGCAGGTACATGGGTGGCACCGCCTTACGCCAACGCGCGTTGGGTCGAAGGCCACTGGGTTCAATCGCGCCACGGTTACTACTGGCGGCCGGGTCACTGGGTCCGTTAGCCTACTTCTGTAGCGCCTCCCAGCGTTTCATTACCGTATCGAATTTCGCGTCGGTCGCGTTGACAGCGTCGACTTGCGCGGGAGTCGGCGCCGCATCCGCGCGGTCGATGATTCCGTAGAGTGTCGATACGGCGCTTTGTACATCGGTGAGCGTCAGCGGCTTTTCAGCTGGCGGAGCCGGTTTCTTTTGCGGTCAACAGAATGGTCAATTGATCTTTCGCCGCTTTGGGCGTGCTCGCCTGCGCAATCATCGCTTTTGCCTTCGTCACGGCTTCCGAGCTTCGGCTCAGCATGTCTGCGAGCCGCATCTGAAGATCGAACATCTGCGCGATTCCTGCCGCCGGCGTCTTGATGCGCGGATCGAGCGTGATAATCAACGGCGCGGTCAGCGTGCGCCCGTTCGCTGTTAGGCGCACTGTGTAGGTGCCAGGCACGGCGCGAGGTCCCAACGGGAACTGCGGAGTCGCGTGCGGAACTGCCGAGATCGGATATTCGTGCTCCAGCGCCGTCGGCGATGGATAGTGGAGGTCCCAAACCCATCGGTGCATTCCGGCCGTGGCCAAAAGCGTTTGCGGCGGCTTGACCCAATAGGGCGGAATCGTCTGTTTTCGCAGGTCGTCGGCGCTGATCCACGGCGCGTCGGAAGATGTGAATCGGCGAACGAGCTTTCCCGAGCTGTCGAGGATCTCAAGAACGACGCTTGACATGCCGGCGCCGAGGGAGTAGTCGATAATCGCGCCGTCTGGAGGGTTCTCGCCTAACGGCTCGTCGGCCGGAATTGGTGTATCGGTGTTCAAGCTGCGACGCACGCGCACGGCTTCGGCTGGCTGAAACAGAAACGCGGGCGACTGAAGGGCACCCGGCGTGATCTGCCGTAGTGGCTCGATGTCATCGAGGATCCAGAAACCACGGCCGTGCGTTGCCACGATCAAATCATTTCCGTGGATCACGACGTCGCGCGCCGACGTGCGCGGCAGGTTGAGCTGCAGCGACTGCCAGTGATCGCCGTCGTCGAACGACATGGGCGAGTTCGGTAAATTGCTCACGATTAATTGCCATGTTTTTCCACCATCGTGCGTGCGGTAGATGTACGGCCGAAGATCGTCGATTCGGAATCGGCTCACCGATGCGTACGCGCTCTGATCGTCGAAATGCGACGCGTCGATCTGCGTGACCTTGCTCCACGGCGTGAGCTCCGGCGGCGTCACGTTGCCCCAATGAGCGCCGCCGTCTCGCGTGACCCAGATCAATCCGTCGTCAGTTCCGGCCCAGATCGTATTCGTGTCGTGAGCGCCAGGTGCGACGGCGTAAATCGCGCCACGGAGCTGATCCGCCTTCGGATTTTTCGGCGCCAGCGATCCGATGCTCGGCGGCGTTCCGGGGTGCGCGCGCGTCAAATCGGGACTGATCGTCTGCCACGTCTCGCCGCCGTTTGACGTCTTGAACAGCACGTTGGACGAGTAATAAAGAATGTGAGGATCGGCCGGCGAGAAAATCAGAGGCTCCGTGCGGTCGACGCGATGGTCTCCTCGCAGCGGAATCGGCGTGATGTTCTGCGTTTCACCGGTGCTCCAGCGGAAGCGTGTCACCTCGTTTCGGCCGCCGCCATAGACGGCGTCGGCATCGAGCGGATCGGGAGTGACATATCCATATTCAATGGTGCCGACCGGGACCCAATCTCGAAAGGTGATCTCACCAAAGTCACCACGGCTGGCGATGCAGACGGATCCGCTTTCCTGCTGCCCGCTGCAGAGGCGATACGGAAATGTCGGAGTGATGCCGACGTGGTAGAGCTGCGCCGTCGGCTGGTTGTACCAGGAGCTCCACGTCTGGCCGTAGTTGAGCGAGACGATCGCTCCCTGGTCGCTGCCGAGGAGGATGACGTTCGAGTTTTTGGGGTTGATCCAGACGTTTTGGTAGTCGTCGCCTCCTGGAGCTCCGCGAAGCGAGGTCCAAGTTTTTCCACCGTCGGTCGAGCGCACCGTGACGATGCTGGCGCTGTACACGACGTCGGGATTGTTCGGATCGACTCTCGGAACCGGCAGATCTCCGCCGCCGATCAACATGACCGGGCGCGGATCGTCGGTGATTTTCGTCCATGTCTCGCCGCTGTCTTCTGAGCGAAACATTCCGAGACCGGCACCTGACATGTAGTCGTGCGCTTCATCCATCGCCACGATCGCGTAGATGCGGCGCGGATCGCTCGGCGCGATGGCCATCGCGATCTGCACCAGATTGTTAGGCAGTCCGTTCTTCAGTTGCTTCCACGTCTCACCACCATCGACTGATTTGAAAAGCCCGCCTCCCGTCCCCGCGAACTCATTGTTGTCCTCGGTCGGCCCCAATCTCGATTCCCACAGCGCTGCGTAAACGACGCTTGGATTCGACGGATCGATCGCAACATCAGACGCGCCCGTGTTGTCGTCTTTGTAGAGCACGCGTTTCCAGGTCTTGCCGCCGTCGGTCGAGCGAAAGATTCCGCGTTGTGAATTCGGCCCGTACGGATGTCCGAGAACGGCCACGAAGACGCGATTCGGATCGCGCGAATCGATAGCAATGTCCGGGATCTGCTGTGCATCCTCGAGGCCGAGGTAGGCCCAAGTCTTGCCGGCGTCAGTGGATTTGTAGACCCCGTTGCCGACGGAGAGATCGGGTCGATGCAGCCCTTCACCACTGCCGACGTAGATGATGTTGGAGTCGCTCGGCGCCACGGCGATCGCGCCGACGGACTGCGTCGGCTGATTGTCGAAAATTGGATTCCATGTGCGCCCGGCGTCGTCGCTCTTCCACACGCCGCCGTTGACTTCCGCGATATAGAGAATCATTGGCGGGCCGGCGACGCCCGCGACGGCGCGCGTGCGGCCGCCGCGAAATGGGCCGATCATGCGCCAGCGCATTTCCTGGAATGACGCAGGCGCGATCTGCTGCGCCACCGCATTCACAGCAAACAATAGGACGAGCACCGCAAAACGAAATCGCATTCCGCGAAGCTATCACTGTCTGAACTCCGAGCGAAGCGAGGAGTCGACTGAGGCGCGGCTATCGCAGCAAATGTCATCCCGAGCGTAGCGAGGGACCTGGGCGGCCGGGGGACACGAATGCGCAGGCTCGCACCACCCACGCCCCCAGGTTCCTCCCCTTCGCTCCGCTCAGGGTCGGAATGACATCGGCCGCGAAGCTGGTAGCTGCCCCGCCTCGGCTGATTCCTCCCCTTCGCTCCGCTCAGGAAGGTCGGAATTGAATCACTATTTCGCGACAGGAATGCGCCGCTCGTCGCGTCGAGGGGGCCACGAGCGATCCGCATTCACTTCTGAGCCCCGGCGGCCGCGCCGCTCGAGATACCAGGGCACGCTGATCACGACGACTTGTTGATTGCCGCGCAACAGCAGCAGCGAACGGAGAACATCCGCACGATGCGTGTGCAGCAGGTACTCCCACCACCGCCCTTCGACGAGATCGGGAAGAATGACAGCGATCATTCCGCGGTGTTCTTGCCTCAATTTGTCGACGTAGGTGACGATCGGCGCAAACAGCCGGCGGTACGGCGATGGCAGCATGACGAGCTCCGGCGCGCGCGCCCCGGAGCGCTGCAGGGGATGCTCGACATGTTGTGTCCATTCCTCGCGCAGTTCATCCGCCTTCTTTTTGTCCGTGACGGCGTGAACGGCGATCACATCGTCAGAGATCGTTGCTGCGAATCGAAGGGCCTTAGCTGTGAGATTGTCCCAACGCTTGATCGGGACGACGACCACGGGAGGCTCGCGATCGATGCTCAGATCCGCTGCGGTTCCGACATTCATCTGCCGCGCGACAAACTCGTAATGTCTCTTGATGAAGTGGAAGAGCACGTATATCGCCGGTATCAACAGGAGAATGATCCAGGCGCCTTCGACAAATTTGGCAATGATGATCACCGCCAGCGCGACGCTGGTAGCCACCGCGCCGACGATGTTGATCACCAGCGCGTGCCAGTGGCCGCGCGGATCGGTGCGCTTCCAATGCATGACCATGCCAGCCTGAGACAGAGTGAACGCTCCGAATGCGCCGACGGCAAACAGCGGAATCAATCGATCGGTGATGCCGCCGAAGATGATCAGTAGAAGGCCGGCGAGCACGCTGAGCGTGATGATGCCGCCCGAGTAAACGAGCCGCCGACCAACATTTGCCAGCGCATGCGGCAGAAAATCGTCCTCCGCGATGATCCTGCAAAGCCTCGGAAATCCAGCGAAGCTAGTGTTGGCAGAGAGCGCAAGGACCATCAGGATCGACGCGAGCGTCACGTAGTAGAACGCGCCGCGCCCGACAACTGCGGCAACGAGTGAGGACAACACGCTTTGATAGCCGCGATGAATCTGATTCATCGCGCCGATGCCATAGGCCCGCGACAGAAATGCGATCCCTGCGAGAAAGCAGCCGAGGATTCCGACGATGATCGTCAGCGCGCGCCGGGCGTGATCGACTGCAGGTTCTTTGAACAGCGGCACGCCGTTGCTCACTGCTTCGACGCCGGTCATCGCGGTGCAGCCGCTCGCGAATGAACGCAACAGCAACCAGACGCTTGCAGCGCCGAGCGCCGGCACAAGTGGGGGCGCTGGGACCACGGCCTGCGGATGCCCGCCGCTGACGATCGTCTTCACCACGCCGATTACGATCACCGCGCCGAGCGATGTGACGAACACGTACGTTGGAATGCCGAACGCAACGCTCGACTCGCGAACGCCGCGAAGATTCACGATGGCGATGAGCGCAAGAATGCCCAAACAGAGCGGCAGGATGTACTCGTGCAGCGGCGGCACCGCGGAGACGAGGGCGCCCACGCCGGCGGAGATCGCCACGGCGACGTTCAGAACGTAGTCGAGAAGAAGCGATGCCGCGGCGAGAAGCCCGAATCGCATTCCCAGGTTTTCTTTGGCGACGACGTAGGAGCCGCCTCCGTTTGGATAGGCGACGATTGTCTGTCGGTACGACAAATAGAGAATCGTGAGAAGGAACAGAATCAAGATCGTGATCGGTCCGATGTAGCGAAGACCGACTGCGCCGAGCGGAATCAGGATCGTCAGCGCGGCTTCCGGTCCGTAGGCGGCCGACGCCAGGCCGTCAAGGCCGAGAACGGGGACGCCGCTCAGCGGTCCGATTTTGGCGTGCTCCGATTCCCACGACGCCAGCCTCCGGCCCAGAACAGTGTCTACCAGGGACATCCCGCCGGAACTGCTGCAATCGAAGGGCCCGGCAGCAGTTCTGCAGTCCACGCCAGTCAGCGTGCGATATGCGCTGCTCAGTCTGCTGATCGTTGCTTCGGCCAACGCGGACGTTTTTCGAATCCTCGATGATCCGCGCGATGCCGCGCAGTCGCGAGTCGATCTGATTCAGCAGGCGAGAAGCGAGATCGACGCCGT
>QHVY01000181.1 GCA_003223695.1 Acidobacteriota bacterium | reverse complement strand
GGAAGGCCCAATCGGTTCGCGCACGATACTCGGTCGGCCGGGCCGACTCGAATCGGGGCGAAGGGGCGCCAGGAAAATTGCGCGAATGAACGAACGCCTCCGCCCGCGGACGCAGTTGCGCCTCGGTGAGTTTCTTGTCCGCTTCTTCCGGCCGCAATCGCCGGCGCGCGGTGAGCACGTCTCCGCTGCGAGGATCGACGACGACGTACCCATACGGAGGGTTCTTCTCCAGACCGCGCCGGTAATACATGCGCCGATACCCTCCCAGCCGCGGTCCCAGAACGAGATCGTCGTTGGCACGGCGGCGGAGATCGGCGTTCGTCTCCAGCTCCTTGTTGAGGATCGGAGAGTCGGACCAGCTCAGCGTCCTCCAGGAGCGATCGACCGGGATTCCAACCTCCCGCGCCGCGCGATCGGCAACGGGGATGGCATCGCCGCGAGTCAGGCGGATGCCTTTCGGTTGTGCGGCGTTGAAGAGTGGCAGCAAGATCGCCGTGAGGATCAACCCGACGACGCACGCGAGGTAGGGGACGAATCGCTTCATGGATCGAAATGATGATAGCGGCTGGCAGGTGTGATTACGATTGCCGCGGCGCCGAGTTTCGCGCGCTACACTGAGGGGCGATGACGCAGAACGAATCGCAGCGCGCCGCGCGGTATGCGCTCGCCGTTCTGACCTTCATCAATCTATTCAACTATCTCGATCGCTGGGTGGTGGCGGCGGTGGTGGAGTCGATCAAGCGGTCGGAGCTCCATTTGAGCGACACGCAGCTCGGATTTGTGGGCACCGGCTTCATCATTGTATACACGCTGACCTCGCCGCTGTTCGGCAGGCTGGGTGACCGGCGGGCCCGCCCGCCGCTGATCGCGATCGGCGTGGCCATTTGGAGCATCGCCACCGCGATGGCTGGATTCGCCCGCGGATTTGTTTCGCTCTTCAGCGCGCGCTCAGCGGTGGGGGTGGGCGAGGCAGCGTACGGAACGATCGCGCCGGCGCTGCTGGCCGATTTCTTTCCCCTGGAACGGCGCGGCCGCGTCTTCGCCGTCTTCTTCGCTGCGATTCCGGTCGGATCAGCGGCGGGCTACGTTCTGGGAGGCGTCGTCGATCAGCATTTCGGATGGCGCGCTGCATTCTGGATCGCCGGCACGCCGGGTCTGCTTCTTTCCGCGCTGGCGCTGATGGTGAAGGACCCGCCGCGGGGATTGCACGATCCTGCCGCCGGCCGGGTCACTGCTCCAAAGAAATGGCTTGATGCATACCGCGATCTTCTGCGCAATCCGCCTTATATCCTCGCGGTCGTCGGATACGGAGCATACACGTTCGCGCTTGGCGGGCTGGCGTTCTGGATGCCCGCGTTTCTGGAGCGCGTGCGGGGGATGCCGCGAAGCGAGGCAACGGTCACGTTCGGCGTGATCGCCCTGGGCACGGGAATCGTCGGCACATTCGCCGGCGGATGGCTCGGCGATCTATTTCTTCCACGCTCGCGGCAGGCGTATCTCTGGGTGTCGGGAATCTCGACGCTCGCGGCGGCGCCGATCACCTACGTGGCGATCAGCGATCCCCGCCGATCGGTCTTTCTGACGGCGATCGTCATCGCCGAGGTGCTGATCTTCATGTCGACGGGGCCGGTGAATTCAGCGATCGTCAACGCCGTGGCCCCCGGGGAGCGCGCCACGGCCCTCGGCCTTTCCGTCTTCGTGATGCATTTTCTCGGCGACATTCCTTCCCCGCCGCTGATCGGCAGCCTGTCCGATGCCAGCTCGCTCGATCGCGGGCTTCTCATCGTTCCGGCGGCGATCGTCATGGCCGGCCTGATCTGGACGTTCGCGGCGTGGCGCGGCCAGCGCGCCAGCGCATGATCCGCCGGCTGACCACCGCGTTGATCTCGTTGTTGGCGAAGATCTTCTTTCGCCGGATCGAAATCGCGGGCAGTGAGAATGTTCCGATCGGGGATCCGATCATCTTTGCCGTCAATCATCCGAACGGCCTGATCGATCCGCTTTTTCTTCTGGCCTTCACGCCGCGCCGCGTGTCGTTCATGGCCAAGGCTCCGTTGTTCAGGATGCCGTTGATCGGATGGCTGGCCCGCGCATTCGATTCGATCCCTGTGTATCGGCGGCAGGACAACATGCCGACGGAGTCGAACCGCGCCACGTTCACTGAGGCTCGCGCTCTGCTGTCGCGCGGCGGCGCCATCGCCATTTTTCCGGAAGGGACGTCGCACAGCGATGCGCAATTGCGCGAGCTCAAGACCGGCGCAGCGCGCATCGCGCTCGGCGCGTCCATGCGCGTGTGCATCGTTCCGACCGGCCTGTACTACACGGCCAAGCAGAGATTTCGCAGCTCCGCGCTCATGGTGTTCGGACCTCCGATCACCGTCGAACCGGAGCCGGTGAACGCCGACGGAGAGCCGCGTGTCGAATCAGTCGATGCGCTCACGGAACGGATCCACCACGCCCTGGCCGATGTGACGCTACAGGCGGATTCGCGCGAGGCGCTGCAGCTGATCGCCCGCGCGGAACGGATCTTCTCCGGCGGCGATCGCGGCGAGCTGGCTCGAGAGCTGGAGCTTCGGCGCCGCTTCGTGGCCGGCTACCGGGTCCTGCGTGCGCGGGACCCGGCCAGGCTCGCGCATCTGCAGTCTCAGATCGCACGGTTCGATGCCGAGCAGGTCGCAGCGTCGCATCGACTCGACCTCTCGACCGTGTGGCGCTTGCTTCTTCTGCCGATCGCCATCGTCGGACTGGCCATTCACTGGCCGATCTATCGCCTCATTCGCTTCATGGCCAATCACCTCGCGCGCGATGAAGAGCTGGTTGCCACGATCAAGACGCTCGCGGGCCTCGTGCTCTACCCGCTCGTCTGGATCGGGATTTCGGTGGCCGTCGGGATCTACTTCGCGGTGCCGAGCGGAATCGCTGCGATCATCCTCCTTCCTTTATCAGCGTACGTGGCGCTCGTGGTGTTTGAAGCGATCGATGATTTGACAGGCCAGCTTCGAGCGATGCGCCGCCACGACCTGCGCGCGCAGCAACGCGCGATTCGCGACGAGATCATCAAGGTAGCTGAGGAGATCCGTGCGTAGGGACGCCCCTCACCCGGCGCTCCGCGCCACCCTCTCCCGCAAGCGGGAGAGGGTTCTCGAGATCCTTCTCCCCGCTTGCGCGGAGAAGGTGCCGCGAGCGGCGGATGAGGGGCTAATCAATGCGAGGTGGTCGTTGTCGTTGTCGGCGCGGGCTGCCGGCTTCTCTGCAGCAGCAGAAGCTGGCGCTGCAGATTCATCATGATCAACACGAAGACGAGCACGATGAGGATGCCGATGATGCGAACGGCCCAGCGGTTCATGTTCGGAACGCCTCCGCGTGTCGGGCCGCCCATTCGATGGCGTAGCGCTTCGGCGCCGCGTCGGCGACTCCCTTGCCGGCGATGTCGAACGCGGTTCCGTGATCGACGGACACCCGCAGGTACGGAAGTCCGAAGGTGACATTGACCGACTGTTCGAACGCGAGGGTCTTGATGGGGATCAGCGCCTGATCGTGATACATGGCCATGACCACGTCATATTTTCCACGAAGGGCGGCGCGAAAAAGCGTGTCTGCGGGGAACGGTCCGCTGATGGCCACTCCTTCTTTGCGTGCTGCCTCGATGCCGCGCCGGATCTCGCGCTCTTCATCCCCGAACCGCCCGCCCTCCCCGGCGTGCGGATTGAGCGCGGCGACGGCGATGCGCGGGGGTGCGCCGTAGAGGCGGGCGTATTCGCGAGTCGTCAGCCGGGCCAGCGCGGCCACGTCATCGCCGGAGATCCTGCCGATGGCCTCGCGCAGGGGAAGATGAACGGAAAGCAGAACGGCGCGCAGCGACGGCGAATCGAAATACATGGCGAAGTCGTGTCCGTACCGGGTGAGCCCGGCGCGGGCGGCGAGCAGCTCGGTGTGGCCGGGGTACTGCGTCCCGGCCGCGGCGATCGATTCCTTCTGGATCGGCGCGGTCACCAGCCCAGAGCACTCGCCCCGCTCCACCGCATTCACCGCCGCGTCGATCGACGCGAGCGCGATGCGCCCGTACAGCGGATCGACCATTCCAAAGCGCACGCGCTGATCGCCGGAAAGCCTGACATCGACGAAGCGGTGCTCATTGAGATTCGACGATTGCTCGGCGAAGTTTCGATCGCCGAAGATGGAGACCGGCACATCGATCGCCTGCAGCGCTTTGAATACCACCTCGGCGCCGATCCCGGCAGGATCGCCGAGCGTGATGGCCAGAGGTTTCACGGAAGGATTTTAGGCTACCGCGTCAATTCCTCTTCCTTGAAGAGGTATTTGATGCAGTGCTTCTGAATCAGCAGATTCGGCGCCCCTTCGCGATTGACCTTCAGGCAGGTGCGGTCGTACCACTCGATGCAGCCGCGGACCTCTTCGCCGTCGGTCATGATGATGACCATCGGCGTCTTAGCGTTCATCTGCTTGACGTAATAGAAGCTCTCGGCGCTGGTTGCCTCCGGTGGAGCCGGTCTCGCCGGGCGACCATTCTTCGATGGCCGTCTGAAGTCGTGCAGCGGAGAGCGAAACAGTCTGCGGGGAGGCGTGTTTCCGTCCACCTGGCGTGGCCGATTCGAGAATGGCATCGACATCCTCCATGTTTATGCAGCGAAGTGAGAAGTGAATTGACCGAGCGTTTGCGTTAGCTGAAAAACTCGCGTTGCGAAGCTCATGCCGTCCTTGTCAGGGTGGGATGATTTTCCTAGAATTGCGCCTCTTTTGAGCGGCTGCCGCCGCTGGAGGCTCCACCGTTGAACTCCGTCGTATGCATTGCGCAGGTCCCCGACACGGAGGCCCGTATCAAGATCGCCGACGGCCGGCGTATCGACGAAACCGGTTTGAAATTCATCGTTTCTCCCTACGACGAGTTCGCGTTGGAGGAAGCCATTCGGGTCAAAGAAGCAAAAGGCGGCGACGTCACCGTCGTCTCCTTCGGTCCCGATCGCGTCCAGCAGGCGTTGCGCGAGTGTCTGGCTCGTGGGGCGACCAAAGCTCTGCATATCAAAGGTGAGAGCGGGAGCGCCGACGCACTCGGGATCGCCAAAACGCTCGCCGCGGCAATCAGGAGCGTGCCGCACGATCTCCTCTTCTTCGGAAAGCAGGGCGTCGGCACGGACAACTCGCTGGTCGGCCCGATGGTCGCTGAGCTCCTCGGCTATCCGCAGCTCAATGTGGTCACCCATCTCGAAGTAGGTGAAGGGAAAATCACGGCCCATCGCGAGATCGAAGGGGCGGAGGAAATCTTGGAGGCGTCGATGCCGGCGGTGATCACGGCGCAAAAGGGCCTCAATGAACCGCGCTACGCGTCGCTGAAGGGAATCATGGCCGCGAAAAAGATCACCATCGAAACGAAGACGCTCCCGGATCTCGGTCTCCAGGAGTCTGACATTCATCACCAACGCGTCACGGTCGTCGCACTCGAATTACCGCCCGAGAAGAGCGGCGGGCGCAAAATCGACGGCGGCGACGCAGCTACGGCGGCCAAAGAGATCCTTAAGTACATCCGCGAAGAGGCGAAGGCTCTCTGATGGCCGGAGTCGTGGTGTTCGCCGAAGTGAAAGACGGGAGGCTGAAGAAGGCGTCTCGCGAGGCGCTTTCCATCGGACGCAAACTCGCTCAAACCGCCGGCGGCGATCTCGTCGCCTTCGGTGTCGATCGAGCAGCGGCCGAAGAAGCCGGTCGCTACGGAGCGAAGAGGCTGTACGTAGCGCCGCTCACCGCGTACACAACCGGGCCTTTCACGACCGCGCTGAAACAGCTCGTCGATCAAGTGAAGCCATCCATCGTCCTTCTCGCCGGAACTTCAAATGGTCGTGACCTCGCCCCTCGACTTGCCGCACGCTTGAATGTCGGAGTGGCGTCGGATGTCGATCGGCTGGAATGGACCGGCGGAAAACTGCGCGCACGCCGCCCGGTCTATTCCGGCAAAGCCTTCGCCACCGTCGAAGTCAGCAGCACACCCGCCATGGCCACCACTCGTCCGAATGCGTTCACCGCCGAGGAGGCGGGTGGGGAGACGGCGGAGGTGGTGCAGATCGCGGGGCCCGCGAGCGACGACAAGGTGAAGCTGATCGAGACCAAGACTGCGGAGGCAGAAGAGTTGACCATCGCTGAAGCCGACATCATTGTTTCTGGCGGCCGCGGATTGAAAGAGGCGACGAACTTCTCGTTGATTCGGGATCTCGCTCATGCCATCGGCGGCGCCGTCGGCGCGTCACGGGCGACTGTGGACGCCGGATGGATTGATCATCAGCACCAGGTCGGCCAGACCGGGCGTGTCGTCAGCCCCAATCTGTACATCGCTGCCGGCGTCTCGGGCGCCATCCAGCATCTCGCCGGCATGTCATCCTCGGAACACATCGTGGCCATCAACAAGGATCCGGAGGCGCCGATCTTCCGCGTAGCCGATCTCGGCGTGGTCGGTGACCTCTTTCAGATCATTCCCGCCCTGACCGAAGCGGTCAAGAAGGCGAAAGCCCACTGACGGTCTTCGCTGTTCAACAAGTGGACAGGCGATCGTTTCTGCGATGAGCAGGCGACGGCCCCGAAAACGTAAGTAATTCATTCATCGGCGGTTTGCTCATGTGGATCATTGGAATCCGGCTTGCGATAGAGAGTCGGCATGATGAGAACACTGAGAACGATCCTCCTGCTGACTGCTACCTTCGTGATTGCTGCTGCTCCTGCCTACGCTGACTCCGCGTCTGCGACGATGGCAATCTCGGTTCAGGTGATCGGTCGGACGCTGCTGACAGTCGGCCAACAGCCGGCGTCCATCGAGGTGACTCAGAGCGACATTCAACGCGGCTACATTGATGTCCCGGCCGCCGTGGCCTTCCAGGTCCGAAGCAACGCCAGAGAGGGATATTCGCTGCAGTTCAAGCCCGTCGATGGACCGTTCGCTCAGGCAAAAGTCACTTGGGAGAACAGCACGGCCGCGGTGGGAGCTGACGGTAGCTCGTTGACCCACGGCTACCATCAGGGCACCACGCCAGGCCGACTTGATGTCCGCCTGGTGCTTGCCGCCGACGCTACGCCCGGCAGCTACTCGTGGCCGGTTCGTTTCGCCGCCAATTCACTCTAGCTCTCCGCCAGGCTCGCGCAGACCCTGACGTTCGTGTAAATCCGTGGCGTTCCGATTGCACGAATGACGAAAGCGACCCATATTGTGACGCACGTCACTCTGGTGCTGTGGTCAATGAGAGAGGGCAAGCGGCACCACTGAAATGAAGCGGGGCGGCTCCTTGCCGCTGTTCAGCAAATGGACAGGTGGGCGGTCTCTACAACGAGCAGGCGACGTTCGCAAAACATAAGTAGCACATTCTCCGTGGGCTTGCTTCTGTGGATCAGTGGAATGCGGCTTGCGATAGAGAGTCGGCATGATGAGAACACTGAGAACGGTCCTCCCGCTGATTGCGACCTTCGTGATTCTTGCGGTCCCTGGCTACGCTGACTCCGCGTCCGCGACGATGGCAATCTCGGTTCAGGTGATCGGTCGGACCCTGCTGACGGTCGGCTCACAACCGGCATCTGTCGAGGTGACTCAGAGCGACATCCAGCGGGGCTACATTGATGTCCCAGCCGCCGTTGCCTTCCAGGTCCGAAGCAACGCCAGAGAGGGATATTCGCTGCAGTTCGAGCCGGTCAGTGGGCCGTTTGCTCAGGCAAAAGTCACCTGGGAGAACAGCACGGCTGCGGTGGGAGCTGACGGAAGCTGGCTAACACACGGTTACCAGCAGGGAACCCTGGCAGGCCAGCTTGACGTCCGCCTGGTTCTGGCCGCGGGCGCAACCCCCGGTAGCTACTCCTGGCCGGTGCGCTTCGCTGCCGAGTCCCTCTAGCCCTCCGCTAACCACGCCTTCCATGCTTGCCACCGGCGACGTGAGCCCGATCACAGGCTCCCGCCAGAGTGCGCTGTAGCATCCAGGGACAACCAAAAAGTCCGAAGTTCAAAGGGGGCGTATCGCCCCCTTTTCACTTTAAAAAGTATGTGCGGTCCGAGGGGGCGATTTCTGTGCAGATTCCGTTGGCGAAAGGGTTTGACGTTTTATTGACTGAACTGGGGTGCCATGCTGACGCCCCAGCGTCTTTGGCCCCCTCGCTGACGATCATTTCATCTTCGTCCTCAAAAAGCCTCACACCTCCGCCCCTATCTTTACTACACGTTCGAACCGGGCCGCCGACCCGGGACGCAAAACGAAGGAAACAAGGTTCGGCAGTAGAAAAAAAAGCAAAACAAGTAATCAAGAAGGCACCAGGAGATTCCAATGAAACGCTCAGTCCTCTTTCTCATCGCTCTAACGGTTGTCTCAACGCCGCTCTTTGCGGCGTCCAAGAACGCGAACCTCGACATCAGTGCGTCGGTGGCCGCGAACTGCACCATCACGACGGGACCGGTCGCCTTTGGCGCATACGATCCAGTCGGGGCAAATGCTGCAGCTGACCTTCTCGCCACCGGTTCGGTGACGGTCGCCTGCACCAAGGGTTCGGTCACAACGATCGACCTTGGCAACGGTGGCAACCTCGCAGCCGGCAGCCGCCGGATGGCGAGCGGCACCGACTTCCTGAACTACGCTCTGTACAAAGATGCGGCGCGTACTCAGGTGTGGGGCACCGGTCTGGCCGGCGGCACCACGATGGCCTACAACGCGGCCACCAAAGCTTCCACGGCAGTCTCGGTCTACGGCACAGTTCCGCAGAACCAGGACGTGACAGTAGGTGCTTACAGCGACGTTGTGCTTGCGACGATCAACTATTAGTCGCATCATGACTGCAGATGCCCCTCGGTCCGATGAGAAGAAATCGTGCGCTAACTGCAATGGTTCTCGGCCTGGTTCTCCAGGCCGGGAACATGGCGGGAAGCGCCTTTAAGGTCACCCCGGTTCGAGTCACCTTCTCAAGTCCGTCGAGCACGCTGCTAACGCTGAAGAACGAGAGCGATCAGTCCCTGAGGTTCCAAATCAGCTCGTTTGTCTGGTCCCAGGATCCCAAAGGTGGAATGCAGCTGGTCCCAACGGAAGACATCGTTTTTTTCCCGGCTCTTTTGAGCCTGAATCCGGGTGAGGAGCGGAAGGTCCGTGTTGCCGCGACGGTCGCGGCGCAGGGTGTCGAAAAGACGTACCGGATATTCTTTGAAGAATTACCGCCGCTGGAGAAGCCCGAGGCTTCGGGAGCTCAGGTGCGGATTCTGACGAAAATGGGAATCCCGATTTTCGTCAGTCCCGCAAAGGCGAATGCGGAAGCGACCATTGATTCGGTGAAGCTGGACAAGGGAACGCTGGCATTCGACGTACACAACAGCGGCAACGTTCATTTCTCTCTGGAGGGTGTGAAGCTGCACGGAATGGGATCGAATGGCGAGTCGCTCTTCGATCGGCAGCTGGATGGGTGGTATGTGCTCGCGGGAACTCCGAGAACGTACAGCGTGGAGATCCCGGCAGCGAGTTGTTCGAAGTTGAAAAAGATCGTGATCGAGGCTCAGACCGATATCAGTGGGAAGGGCACGGTCACCAAGGAATTAGAAGTTTCACCGGCTCTCTGTAGATGACGACAATGCGCTACTTACAAAACATCCTGCCGCTCGCCGCTTGCCTGGTCCTGGCGACCTCGCTGCAGGCGGCAACGAGCTCAGCGCCGCTGAATGTCAGCGCCGACGTGCCATCGAATTGCGTCATCGCCACCTCCAACCTCGCGTTTGGCCAATACGATCCTCTGGTACAGAACGCAACGCAGGAACTCGATGCTGCAGCCGAAGTGACAATGGTCTGCACACGGAGCTCCCGCGCCGCGGTGTCCATCGATAGCGGACGTAATTCCATCGGCAGCACTCGTACTCTCGCTGGGAGCAGTCAGCATGTCTCGTATCAGTTGTTTCGTGATTCCGGTCGGACTCAGGAGTGGGGGGGTGGTGGGTCCGACGGTCTTCAATTCGTTTCTGAGGGAGTTCATAAACCGCAACAACTGACGGTATACGGGCGCATCCCCCCAGGTCAGGAAGTCGCTTCCGGCATGTACACGGATGTCGTAACAGCGACAGTGGACTTTTGAGGGGAGAGCGATGTGCGCGCAAGCGGCCCGCTGACCTCACTGCTGGCGTTCGCCATGGCGGCCGTTCTATTACTCACCACCCGACCCGCTGACGCGCAATCGAGGGAGATTCTTCTGCCGCTGACGTTCAACGAAGTCGCGAAGGGTGACGTGTCCGCGCTGATGCAAGGCGATGACGTCTTCATGAAACCGGCCGATCTCGAGCGATTCGGCGTCACCGGTCCGATGTGGATGCGACTTCTGAATTTCGCCCGTTTGAGGAGCGGCTCGCGGAAGATGATCGGCGACACCGAGTTCATTTCCCTCAAAGCGCTCGCGCCGTACCTCACGTTCAAATTCGATCAGGCGAGTCTTTCGCTGGCGATCAACGTCGCACCGCAATTCCTCGCGCCCACGCAACTGAACGTCGAGCTCGGGCCGCCGGCAAACATTGTTTACTCAAAAGACAAGAGCACGTTTCTGAACTATTCGATTACTGATCAGCCGGGACATCACCCGAGTCTCTTTGCTGAGAATGGGACGAGCATCGCCGGGAATCTGCTGCTGAACAGCGTGTCACGGACGACGACCGGAGATTTCGTCCGCCTGCTGAGCAGCTACACGATTGATGAGCGCCAGCGTCTCCGCCGCTGGACCGCCGGCGACGCCAGTGTCATCACCGATCTTCTTGGCGGATCGGGACTGATCGGCGGAGTGACCGTCCAGCGCAATTTCAATCTCGATCCCTACTTCGTACGTTATCCGCCGCTGAACCTGCGCGGCACCGCGCTGACACCGTCGCGCGTGGAGGTGTATGTCAACGGCGCGCTCGTTTCACAGCAGGAAGTGCCGCCGGGACCATTCGAGTTACGCAACATTCCGGTCGCTTCGGGTGCGGGCAACGCGCAGATCATTGTGCGCGATGTCTTCGGACGCGAACAGATTGCCAATCAGCCGTACTACTACTCGACCGGGGTCCTGGAACGCGGGTTGAGTGAGTTTGTCTATTCGGCCGGTTTCGTTCGCGACAACTTCGGATCGAAAAGCTTCGATTACGGCGATCCTGCGCTGATGGGCTTCCATCGCCAGGGATTGACAGACACGTTCACTGCAGGCGGCCGATTCGAAGCATCACGCAATCTAGTTTCCGGCGGACCCACGGCGAGCTGGCGCACACGCGTGGGCGAGTTCGACGCGACCGTTGCGGCGAGTGACGATCGTGGGCGCGCCGGCGAAGCAGGGAGTTTTGGCTATCAGTATCTCGCTCGCTACGTGAGCTTCGGTGGATTCGCGCGATCGTTCAGTCGCGAATACGCGAACGTCTCGATGCGCCGCGAGAGGGATCGTCCTCTGCTCGATGCGAATGCCTTTGTAACATTCCTTGTCAGTCGCGCGAATTTCAGTTTGCTTTGGAACAAATCGGAGATGCGCGATTCGCTGAGCACCGACAGCGTCACGCTTCTGAGCAATGTCCCGATCACGCGGCGCACCAATTTGTTTCTTTCGCTCGGCAGCGTGAACGAGGGACAGGGAAGAAAGCCGCAGGTGTTCGCCGGACTCAGTTACTTCTTCGGAGGATCGACTTCCGCGAGCATCACCGTCGATCGTCACAACGGTCAGACGCAAACAGTTACCGAAGTGAACAAGACGCTGCCTGTCGGCACCGGCTTCGGCTATCGGCTCCAGAGCGCGATGGCCGGGGGTGGGAGTCGCACCGGAAGTGGGGTGCTGCAGTACCAGACCGATTTCGGGCGCTATGAAATGGATTTCGATCCGTATCACGCGAGTACGCGGCCGACGCTCGCGGCGGCCGGCGGTGTGGTGTACGAAAGCGGATCGTTCATTCCTGCACGTCCGATTCAGGACAGTTTCGCGCTGGTACGCGTTCCGGGCGTGGGCGGAGTTCGCGTCTACTCCAGCAACAACCTCGTCGGGCGCACCGATGCGAACGGCGATGTGCTTGTGCCGAATCTACTGCCGTACTACGGCAACCGGTTGAGCATTGACGATCGCGACGTGCCGATGAATTACGAGTTGCAGGACACGGAGAAAACAATCGCACCGCCGTATCGCGGCGGCGCATTCGTTCCTTTCAATGTGCAGCAGATCCGCACCGTCACGGGATCCGTGAGCGTGCACACGGCGAACGGCGACATCGTGCCCACTTTCGGGCAATTGACAGTGACAGCAAACGGCAAGAGCTACGAATCGCCCCTCGGCCGCGGCGGCGAGTTCTATTTCGAAAACCTGCCGGCAGGAACTTATGACGCGGTCGTCGAGTCTCACGACGCCTCGTGCCACTTTCGAATCGAGATTCCGGCAGGAACTGCTGCGGTCGTCAAACTCGGCCAGAAAACGTGTACGCCATGAAAAGGTTTCTTCTTCTGATTTCGATTCTGTTGTCGCCAATTCCGGCGTGCGCGATCAACTGCACTTGGGACATCGTTCCGACGAACATCAACTTCGGCAATTACTCCGCCTTCAGTGTTTCGCCGGTGACCGGAACTTCGGCATTTCAGTTCACATGCACGCCGCCGGCGACAGCGACGCTCATGCTTTCGCGCGGGGCGTCAGCGACGTATAACCCTCGCATCATGACGCGCACCACGGCACCGGCGCTCACCATGAACTACAACCTTTTCATGGACGCGGCGAACACGATCATCTGGGGCGATGGCACATCGGGTACGCAGTTCCTCACGTTTCCTTCGACTCCAGGCAACAAGACCTACGCAGGAACGATCTACGGAACGATTCCGGCCGGACTCGACGTCGGGCCGGGAAACTACACCGACACGATTCAAGCGACACTGAATTGGGGAAGCGGTTTGGATCAGCGCTTCTTCACGGTCAACGCCACGGTCCTGTCCGAATGCACGGTGTCGACATCGTCGGTGAATTTCGGCGTGTACGATCCTGTCTCCGCGAACGCCGTGACGCCGCTGGACTCGACTGGGACCGTGAACGTTTACTGCACCATTGGTACCCTGGCAACCGTTTCGCTCGACCTCGGCGCTCATTCATCGGGGACGACGCGTCGCATGCTGGCAGGTGTCGCCAATTTTCTGAATTACGAGATCTACCGCGACTCGGCGCGATCCGTCGTTTGGAACAGCGTGAACACAGACAGTGGAACGTCGACTTCGAAGTTGACTCCGATCAACGGCGGCTTCGTTGCCTATGGACGCATCCCCGCTGCGCAGGACGTCACAATCGGCAGTTACAGCGATACGCTTCTGGTCACCGTTAATTACTGAGGACATCGTGCTCGAAAACAAAGAGAGCCTCAAGGCCCGCGCGATCGTCCTCTCGATCTTCATCGGATTGATGTGGTTCGTGCGCGGAATCGATTCATTTCTTCCGCATGGTTTCTCGTCGGCGGGCGTTGGGATCGTTCCGCGCACATGGAGCGGTCTTCATAACATTCCGATTGCGCCGTTCATCCACGAAGACTTCGACCATCTGCTCTCGAACACGATTCCGTTCTTGATTTTGGGCGCACTCATCCTCGTGCGCGGCGTCATCGAATTCGTTTTCGTGATTTTTGTGACGACGTTTGTCTCGGGATTCGGAACGTGGCTGTTCGGCGAAGGGAACGCACAGCACATCGGCGCGAGCGGGATCGTATTCGGCTTCTTCGGATATCTCGTGTTTCGCACCGCATTCGATCGGCGAGTCAGTTCGGCAATCATCACGCTTGCCGTCGCAATTGCGTATGGCAGCGCGATGACCTGGTCGCTCATTCCCGAAGATCACGTTTCATGGAGTGGCCATTTCTTCGGATTCATCGGCGGTTTCGCCGCAGCGCGAATGCGGTATCCGCACCGTCCGCGTGTCGTGACCGCCGAGATGCTGAGCAAAGTGATCGACTTTCAGTCGAAGAAAACTGCTTAGTAACTACCCTCATTCGACCAGGAGTTCCCGGCTACAATGCCGCGCGATGGCCGAACTTCCCGGAGTTCAGCGCGAAACGCTCGAAGTCGACGTCGTGGTCGTCGGCGCCGGACCTGCCGGACTCGCGGCCGCATACGAGCTTTCCCGGCTGATCAAAGCGCACAACGAGACGTCGGAGAAAAAACTCGAGCCAGTCTCAATCGCCGTTCTGGAAAAAGGAAAAGAGGTCGGATCGCACGGCATCTCGGGCGCGGTGATGGATCCGCGCGGCATCGCCGAGCTGATGCCCGACTGGCTCGAACGAGGGTGCCCGGTCGAGTCGCCGGTCACCGATGACGGCTTCTGGTTGATGGGCGAGAAGTGGAAGCTCGCCGCGCCGATTCTTCCGCCTCCGCTGCAGAATCTCGGTAACTACGTCATTTCAATCGGTGAGTTTGTTCGCTGGCTCGCGCCGATCGTCGTGGAGTCCGGCGTCGATGTGTTTCCCGAATTTGCAGCTTCGCGCGTGTTGATCGAAGACGGACGCGTCGTCGGAGTACGCATCGGCGACAAAGGCATCGACAAGAATGGGCAGCGCAAACCGAATTACGAGCCTGGCGTCGACGTGCGCGCGAAAATTACGATTCTCGCCGAGGGTCCGCGAGGCACACTGACAAAGCAGCTCGCCGGACTTCTCGATCTCTACGCCGGAAAAAATCCGCAGGTCTATTCCGTCGGCGTGAAGGAGCTGTGGCAGCTTCCTGAAGATCGATTCGCCGCCGGCACAGTGATTCACACGATGGGCTGGCCGCTCGACGCCGATACATTCGGCGGCGGTTTCATTTACGGCATGAAGGATCGCGTCGTTGACATCGGCCTCGTCGTCGGTCTCGATTATGAAAATCCGACGCTCGATCCGCATCACGAATTTCAGCGATACAAATTGCATCCGTCGATTCGCGCGCTTCTCCAGGGCGGCAAGATGATCTCCGCCGGTGCGAAAGCGATCCCGGAGGGCGGCTACTTTTCGATGCCGAAGATGTACGGCGATGGATTCATGATCGTCGGCGATTCCGCGGGCTACCTCAACGGCGCTCGCCTCAAAGGCATCCACCTCGGCATCAAATCGGGGATGCTCGCCGCCGAGACTGCATTTCAGGCGCTATTGAACGAGAACTATTCCGCGTCGCAGCTTCAGGAGTACGAAGCGCTCTTCGAAAATTCATGGGTTCGCGATGAGCTCTGGCTGCAACGAAACTTTCATCAGGCGTTCGAATACGGCGTCGTCCTTGGCATGCTCAATGCGGGTCTGGGCCTTGTGACACAAGGGCGTGGATTCGGAGTCATGAATCGCCTCGATGGACATGCCGGACACGAGCGGATGACACGCATCCAA
>QHVY01000004.1 GCA_003223695.1 Acidobacteriota bacterium | reverse complement strand
AGCTTAATGCGTAGGGTTTTGCTCTCGCTGATTGCCGCCGCTTGCCTCGGAGCCAACTGGCCGGAGCATCCGGTCCTGTCCTCGACGGTGAGCTCGCTCATCTCGCCGCAGTAGGGCACATCACCGGGATGGATTCGGTCATCGTTGATTGTGTAGGGCACGGCTGCGCCGTGCCGAATTCCGGTCATCATGAACATCGGCCGGAGTTCGGCAGGCCGCAGGCCTGCCCTACACAGATTTGTTACCTCGACTCAAACTTGGGCACAAGTACCATCCATAGCTTAATGCGTAAGATTTTGCTCTCGCTGATTGCCGCCGCTTGCCTCGGAGCCAACTGGCCCGAGCACCCCGTCCTGCATGCCGTTCGGGTGACTAAAGCACCGGTGATTGATGGTGACCTCAACGACCCCGCGTGGCAGCAGGCGCCGGAATTCACCGACTTCACACAGCACGATCCCGACGACACCAAGCCGGCGACGATGCGCACATCCATCCGCATCGTTTACGACGACAGCGCCATCTACTTCGGCGCGAAGATGACCGATCCGCAGCGGCCCAGCTCCCTGCTCTACCGCCGCGATACGTTCGGCAACTTCGATTTCCTATCCATCAATCTCGATCCGCAGCACGACCGCCTCTCCGGAAACGCATTCACCGTCACGCCGGCCGGCGAACAGGGCGACACTGTTCTCTACAACGACATCGGCGAAGACCCGAGCTGGGACGGCGTCTGGGACTCGGCGGTGAAAATCACGCCCGACGGGTGGCAGGCCGAGGTGCGGGTTCCGTTCTCGCAGTTGAGGTTTCCGGACAAGCCGGTCCACGTTTGGGGAATCAACATCACTCGCCGCACGATCCGCAACAACGAATACGACCGCATCGTCAACACGCCGAAAGGGCAGACCGGCTTCGTCTCCCACTTCGCCGATCTCACCGGCATCGAGGGCATTCACCGCGGCCGTCCGCTCGAAGTCGTTCCCTACACTGTCGGCCGGACGGACCTCCGCTCCGGATTGGGAAATGATCCGCTCGTCGGCGCTCACGAGATGCGCGGCAATGGCGGCGTCGACCTGAAATACGGCCTGACATCCAGCCTGACGCTCACCGGCACGATCAATCCTGACTTCGGCCAGGTGGAAGTCGATCCGGCCGTAGTCAACCTCACGCAGTTCGAGACGTTCTATCCCGAGAAGCGGCCGTTCTTCATCGAAGGATTGAACATCTTCCGCTTCGCCGACTCGCCCGCGCCGAGCCACTTCAGTTTCTTCAACACTCCGACGATGTTCTACACGCGGCGCATCGGACGCGCGCCGCAGGGCACGATCAACGCCGACTTCACCGATGTCCCCGCGCAGACACGGATCCTCGGCGCCGCCAAGCTGACCGGCAAAGTGGGCAACGGCTGGACTGTCGGCGTGATTGACGCGCTCACCGACGCCGAGCACGCGCGCTTCGTCCTCGGCCCGACGTTCGGACGGCAAGAGGTCGAGCCGATGACGAACTACTTCGTGTCGCGCGTCACGAAAGAGATCGGGTCGTCATCGCGCATCGGCTTTCTGCTGACGTCGGTCGATCGGCGTTTCGGAAATGACTGCTGCAGTGTGGCCTCAAACGCGTGGAGCGGCGGGCTTCAGCCCGCCGACGGCGGCCTGAAGGCCGCCGCTACACCTCGAAACATCGCCGCCGAGGGCGCCGGCGGCACACTGAGCGACGTGTTGCGACGCTCCGCGCTGACCGCCGGCGTCGACGGCTACATGCGATTCGGCAAGAACGGCGCGTGGATCTTCGAAGGATCCGCATACGGCACCGATGTTCGCGGCAGCCAGCAGGCGATCGCCGAGACGCAGGAAGCGCCGCAGCGTTACTACCAGCGCCCCGACGCGTCGAGCTTTCACGTCGACCCGTTTCGCACGTCGCTCTCGGGATGGGGAGGCACAGCGATGGTCTCGAAGGCCGACGGCCTGTGGCGTCCGGCCGTGCAGGTGCAGACGTACTCGCCGGGATTCGAGACGAACGACATCGGCTTCATGCAGCGGGCCGACATCATCTCGCCGAGCGCGGTGATGCAGTACGTGAATCAGACCGTCACCCCACATTTCCGCGAGAAGGACATGTTCGTCGGTGTCTGGGAGAACCGCAATTTCGACGGCGACGTGCTCGATCATGGTGTGTACATCAACTGGTTCGGCACGACGAGCAACTACTGGACGCCGAATTTCACGCTGCTGGTGACTCCGGAAAGCTTCGACGACCGGCTTACGCGCGGCGGTCCCCTGGCAAAATCTGCGTTCTACTGGAGCTCCGACGCGGGCATCGGCACGGACACGCGAAAGAATTTCTCGGCGCAAATCTCCGGACATCGCGACGGAGCGCGCGACGGCTCATTCGGCCACTTCGTCGTCTTGACGCTGAACGCGCGGCCGAAGCCGAATCTGCAGCTGAGCGTCGCGCCGAAGTTCAACCGCGGACACAACACCACGCAATACGTTAGAGCGTTCGACGATCCGACTGCCGCGGGCACGTTCGGCCGGCGATACGTCTTCGCCACTCTCGACGAGCGTACGTTCGAGCTCGACACGCGCGCCGACTGGACGGTCACGTCGCGGTTGTCGTTCCAGCTCTTCCTCCAACCATTCATTGCATCCGGCGACTATCACGATTTTCGATCACTCGTGGCCGCGCGCACGCGCGACTATGCGCCGACAGCGCAGACGAGCAATCCCGATTTCAACCTGCGCAGCCTGCGAGGCAACGCGGTGGTGCGATGGGAGTTTCGTCCCGGTTCGGCGCTCTACGTGGCGTGGAACGAGAATCGGGCGGACGTCGAGCCGTTCGGCGACTTCCGCATCCGCCGCGATCTCCGCGCGATTCCGAACGCGCCGTCGCACGACGTGTTCCTGGTGAAGGTGTCGTACTGGCTGCCGTTGTGATCCGCCCGCCCCACCGTAGTTCACCACAGAGCACGGAGATCACAGAGCTGTCTCTGTGTGCTCTGTGCGCTCTGTGGTGATTACCCCGGCATTCCTTTCGCTTGACGAAACGCCATGACCACCGAAGAGCTCGCGAAAATGGCGAACACGATTCGCCAGGACATCATCAAGATGTTGGTCGAAGCGGGCAGCGGTCACTCCGCCGGCCCGTTAGGCATGGCCGACGTTTTCACGGCGATGTATTTCGTGGTGCTCAAACATGATCCGAAGAATCCCGACTGGCCGGAACGCGATCGGCTGATCCTCTCCAACGGCCACATCGTCCCGGTGCGCTACGCCACGATGGCCCGCGCCGGATATTTTCCGGTTCAGGAGCTCATGACCCTGCGCAAATTCGGCTCGCGTCTGCAGGGCCATCCCGAACGCTTGCGTCTTCCGGGTTTGGAAACCACCAGCGGACCGCTCGGCTCCGGACTCTCGCAGGCCGCGGGGATTGCCAAAGCGTGGCAGATCGATGGAATCAAGAACCGCCGCGTGTACTGCCTCATAAGCGATGGCGAGCAGGACGAGGGAAACACTTGGGAGGCGGCGATGTTCGCGGCCAAGTACAAGCTGGCGAATCTTACGGCGATCACCGACCGCAACAACATTCAGATCGATGGGCCGACCGAACAGGTCATGCCGTTGGAAGATCTGCGCGCCAAATGGGAAGCGTTCGGCTGGCACGTGATCGAGATCGACGGCCACAACTTCACGCAGATCATCGACGCCTGCAATTTCGCCAGGACGATCGAGAACAAACCGGTGATGATCATCGCTCACACGATTCCCGGCAAAGGCGTCGATTTCATGGAATACGATTTTCACTGGCACGGCAAGCCGCCAAATCCCGAACAAGCGAAGGAAGCTTTGCGCGAGCTGCGCACGTTAGGCGGCCGCATTCGAAGTGAACACCAGTGAATCTGCTCAACCCGAAGCTGTACAAGAAGGATGTTGAGCAGGAGCCGATCCGCGCTGGTTTTGGCCGCGGGCTCGTTGCTGCCGGACGTAACAACAACCAGGTCGTGGCATTGTGCGCTGATTTGACTGAATCGACGCACATGGAAGATTTCGCCAAAGAATTTCCTGAGCGCTTCATCGAAATCGGCGTGGCCGAGCAAAACCTGGTCACAGTCGCAGCGGGCATGTCATTGGCCGGGAAGATTCCCTTCGTGTCGAGCTACGCGGCTTTTTCGCCGGGCCGCAACTGGGAGCAGATCCGCACCACGATTTGCATCAACGAAGCGAACGTGAAAATCGCCGGCTCACATGCCGGCGTTTCCGTCGGTCCCGTGATGCGAGTGCTTCCAAACATGCGGGTGATCGTGCCGTGCGACAGCATTGAAGCCGAGAAGGCGACCGTTGCTCTCGCCGCGAGCGAAGGGGCGGCCTACATCCGCCTGGCGCGCGAAAAAACACCAGTCGTCACGACCTCAGATACGCCGTTTACGCTGGGCAAGGCCCAGGTCCTGCGCGAAGGCGCGGACCTCACGATGATCGCCTGCGGGCCAATGGTGTATCAGATGTTAGTGGCGGCCGAAAAATTATCCGCCGACGGTATCGAGGCTGAAGTCATCAACTGCGCGACTGTGAAACCGCTCGACCACGCGACGATTCTGGCCAGCGTGCGAAAAACCCGCGCCGTGATGACGGCCGAGGAGGCGCAGGCGGCCGGGGGGTTGGGCGGTGCGATCGCGGAGCTGTTAGGCGAACATGAGCCATTGGCGCTCGCCCGGGTAGGAATGCAAGATCATTTCGGCGAGTCGGGCGATCCGAATGAGCTGCTGGAACACTTCAAACTCACCGCTCCGCATATTGCGGCACGCGCTAGGAAATTGTTGAAGTGATTCACCACAGAGAGGACGAAGAGGACGAAGATGCCTCCGTCCTCTTCGTGCTCTCTGTGGTGACGATGCTCACCGCCGCCAAGAAACCAGTCGAGTTGAGCGCGCTGGCGAAGGTGTCGGGAATCGCATCTACCGCAATCAACAGTCCGATCCCCTCGGCTGGCAGCCCGATCGCCAGAAACAGCGGCGTCAGCATGATGAAGCCGCCGCGCGGCACGCCAGGCGCGGCGAAGGCGAGGAACAGCGCCGCGAAGGCGACGATCGCCAGCTGCCCAACGCCCACCGGAATGCCGTAGAACCAGCCGACGAAGCACGCGCCGATTGTCCAAGACAGCGGCGCGGCGATCTTGAACATCGACGCGGCCAGCGGAAGAACGAAGCCGACGATCTCTTTCGGCAATCCGAGCTCGCGTTCCGCGCTGTCGATCAGGGCCGGCAGCGACGCGATCGACGAGCTGGAGCTGAACGCGATGAGCTGCGGCGGTAGCGCAGCGCGCGCGAAGCGGCGCATCGGAATCTTCGCCGCGATCCACACCACTGGATAAAGCAGCAGGATCACCAACACGCAGGCGATCGAATAGGCCACGACGAAGAAGCCGAGCGCGCCGGCGACGGAACTCCCCGCATGCGCCGCGAGCGGCAGCACGAGCGCGAAGACACCGATCGGCGCAAGCAAAATGATCCAGCGGACTAAAATCAGCATCGCGTCAACGACTGCCTGAAAGAATTCCACAAGGAGACGCTGCCGGCTCCGCGCGATGGCCAGCGCGAACAGCAGCGTGAAGAGAATCAGCGGCAGCATGTCGCCCGACGCGGCCGCGGCGATCGGATTCGGCGGAAGTAGCGACGGAAGCCATTGCGCGAACGTCTGCCGTTCAGCCAGAACGAAACCAGTTGGCACCGCACTGTGCTTCGGAACGAACGCGAAGATCGCGTACACCAGCGGCATCACCACGATGGCGACGATCGCCAGCAACATCAGAAAGACGAGCAAGGTTCGGCCGCCGAGGCGGCCGATAGAGCGGATGTCGGAGGCGGAGGCGACGCCGGTGATCAGCAGCGAGACCACCAGCGGGATCACCGTCATGCGGATCGCGTTGACCCACAACGTTCCGACCGGCGCAATGAAATCAGCAGTGCGGACAAGCGATGTGTTGTGCGACGCGGCGATCGCGATTCCGCCTAACACGCCGATAACCAGGGCTAGGAGGACGCGCGTGGACTCTTTCAGCCGCGCCCCTGAAGCCACTTCGCGAACGAATGCTGACTCTCACCCGAGGGCTTCCCAGCGATCAATGCTTCGACGCTGATGTCCTCGTCAAGTTCGGGCCAGTGGACTCCCTCACCACGCCCGATGAATCGCCACTTCTTGCGTTCTTTCTTCGAAGCATGCACCAGGCGTGAGTACCAGGCGAGCGGCACGGAAATCGAGAGTCCATCACTGAGATCGACTGTTAGCGTGTCGTCCGTTACAGCGACGTTCGTTGCCGCCGGGACCGTGATTTCATTCAGCGAAGAAGTCATCCCATGCCTCGAGAAGTTTCTGTTGATGCTCAGCGACGGGTTGCTCGATCCGTCGAATCTCAGCACGTCCGAAGTCGCCGCTTTGAGCCAACCGCGGTGGATTCAGCCAGAACTTTAGTGCATTTTTAGGTCGCCGCGGTTTGTCTAGTGACGCGCGAGACAGGAACTACCGCGGCAACGACACCGTCACGGTCGTTTTCCTCGCCTCGAACGCGCGCCCGCAATCGTTGACGGCACAACGATCGAAGCTGAGCGCCCGGCGCGCAGCCATCACAAAGCGACGGACGGCCAAAAACGTTGATAAGCGCCCCTCATCGGGACAGTTCGATGCGATCGTTTCGAGTCACGTCATCGAGCATGTGCATGACCCGCGATCGTTTGTTGCGCGTGCCGGGCATCTTCTGGCGCGAGACGGAACGATGACGGTCCTGACTCCGAATTTCGGCAGCGTGGGACAACTGGTATTGCCTCGATCCTCCGAGATACATGTGTCTGTTTGCCGCAGAGTCACTCAGGAACGTATTCATATCTTCCGGCTTACTCCGGGACGTGCGTTCGAAAACGATCACGCGCTGAGTGAGAACGCGATACAGCGGAGACGCGCCGTGAGAGCGACTGGAAATTTCCTCGGCGACGCGGGAAATGGCGCGCGGGTTTCGGACGTGTTATTTCGCGGTCTCGAAGCGGCGGGAAACCAGCTCTTCGATTGGGGTGAAGAGATTCAGTGCGCGGCCGTGAAATCGTGAACGCATCCTGCAGATGAACCGATCGCCTGACAAAATTTCAAATTTCAAATTTCAAATTTCAAATTTCAAATGAAGAATGAAGAATTGAGAAATCGCCTGCCGTCCATTCTTCATTCTTAATTTTTAATTCTCTCCCGGTGGGAGAAGGCTCTGACGATCGCCTTACCGCGGCAGCGAAACCGTTACCGTCGTCCCCTTGCCGACGGTGCTGCCGACATCGATGCTCCCGCCGTGCGCGACGACCAGCGTTCGCGCGATCGCCAGTCCGAGGCCGGAGCCGTGGGAGTCGCGGCCTTTGTGGAACCGGTCGAAAATTCGCGGCAGATCATCCGGCGCGATTCCGCTGCCGGTGTCGGTGACTCTGATGATGAGTCGTTTTGGTTGCATTTCGGCGTGAATGAAGATGGTTCCCTCTGAGTGCCGCACCGCATTCGAGAGGAGATTGAGCAAAACTTCACGGATGCGAACGGGATCGACATCGATGAGCGGCATCTCATCCGGCGCATCGACTTCGATCTTGCGATCGAATGCACCGGCCACGTCGCGAATCAAATCAGAAGGATCCACCAGCTCCTTCCTCAGATCGAGTGCTCCCGCCTCGGCATTTGCGAGCGTGCGAAGGTCCTCGACCAGCCGCGACAGATGCTGCGTTTCCTCGAGCAGCCCGGCCATGCGCGCGTCGTCGCGCGGGTAAACGCCGTCGATGAGACCTTCGATGCGCCCTTGCAGAATCGACAGCGGCGTGCGCAATTCGTGCGCGACGTCGGCCATCAACTGCCGGCGTAGCCGATCCTGTGCGCGAAAGAAGCTCGATGCGCGCCGGAACGCGAGAACGAATCCGATGGCCAGCGCGAGGACAGCAATTGCGACGATCGTGAGCGTCCGCGTGCGGAACAGCATCGAAATGAGCGCGATCGCTGCCCAGAAAATCAGAGGCGCGAACATCCACCGCAGGAACGGCGGGGGTCCGCGGCGGCGCCAATGGCGATGCATGGAGTGCATCGTTACGCCCTCACCCGCCGCTTCGCGGCACCCTCTCCCGCAAGCGGGAGAGGGACGTCGCAACGTGGGTCCTCGCCCCGCGGTAGCGGGGAGAGGGTGGCCGAAGGCCGCGTGAGGGGTTCTCGTCTATACATCGATAAATTTGTAGCCAATGCCGTAGACCGACTGGACATAACGCGCGCCTAACTTCTTGCGGATGTTTTTGATGTGTGAGTCGACCGCGCGATCGAATGATTCTGCCGAGATGACATCGAGCAATTGCGAGCGTGTGAACACGCGCCCCGCGTGACGGGCCATCGTTGCGACGATTTGAAACTCCGTCGGCGTCAGCTCGATCGGATCCTCACCGCGAGTGATGCGCATGCGCGGCACATCGATGACCAGATCATCGACGCGGAAGGTTTCGCCGCTGTTAGGCCGCGCGCGCCGAAGCACAGCGCGGACGCGGGCGACGAGCTCGCGCGGACTGAAGGGTTTGGTGATGTAGTCGTCTGCGCCGATGCATGATGATCGGCAGGTCGGAGTCGCGCCGGATGGCGCGGGCCACATCGGTTCCGTCCATGCCGGGCAGTCCGAGGTCGAGGACGATGAGGTCGGGATGGCGCCCGCGCACGAGTTCCAGCGCGCGGACGCCGTCGCCAGCCGTGATCACCTCAAATCCGGCTACCCGAAGGTAGTCGCTGGCGATCTCGGCAATCTGCGGCTCGTCATCGACGATCAGAATCTTTTTCACGCTCGTGGTACGCCGGATCGCAGCCGTAACCATATCGATGCCAGCCGCGGCCGCGCCAGAAGATCCCACGAATGACCAGGAACCACAACGCGAAAAAGAAAAGCGGAAAGAAAAAGAATCCGAATCCCCAGGGATGCCATCCGTAGTAGTACGGATACGGGTATGGCCCCGGCGGCGCGGCGATGATCTTTCCACTGTGCGCGATTCCTTGCTGGACTCCGACGTTGTACGCAATGCCGCCGACGATCGCCGCAATGACGAGCGCGGCAATGACGACTAACCATCTGTTCATGACTTCCTCCTTACATCGAGGAAGATGCGCCGCGATTGTGGAGAAAATATGATCACCACAGAGAGCACTGAGAACACGGAGACACCTCTGTGATCTCTGTGCCTCTGTGGTGAATCACTTCTGATGCGCCCGAAAGAGTAGATCAAACCCCGGCTGCCAGCTCTTGCCGCCATCCACAGATGTGACCGCGACTTCGCGCACACCGCCGGCGATTGGCTTCCACACGCCGCGAACGAGTTTTTTGATACGTCGCCCCTCGAGTCCGCTGGCGTCTTTGTAATGTTGAAGCGCGGAGAAGCCCGATGAGCGCAACAGCGTTCATTTGTTGACTGGCGACGCTAGATAGGCCGGCGCTTGTCCTGTCTTCGGATCGAACGCCTCGCCCACGAACGCACCAGCATCGTTGATCGCGTTTGCGTAGATCAGATACGGAGCGCCCGGTTGAGTCAAACCGTTGAGATCTGCGACACCGCCGTTTTCCCAGAGCGTTGCGTGATACGGATGGCCGGCAGCCTTCGTTAGGCCGACAACCTGGTTCTTGTCGTTGATGCCGAACGCGGCGCCGCGAGTCTCGCCAGGCAGTTGAGGCAACCTCTGCAGACCGGTGGCCGGCGTCCAGATGAATGCCTGATAGTTCGGTGCGCCGCTGTCATCGCCCGGCAAGTCTGAGAAGCCGACGACGGTCCCCTGGTTGTTGATTGCCGTCGGAGTATTCCACGCCTTCCCGCCGAGACTCTTGAGATCAATCGGAACTCCGTTTTGCCAAAGGACAGCATGGCGCGCACTGAACCGGCCGAAAGCGATGTCGCAATCTCCCGAGATTCCGACCACCTGACCTTTGTCGTTGATCGCGGTCGCGGCGCTCACGGAGTCGCCGGGCAACGGAGGAAGCTCCTGGATTTGTCCAGGCCGCGGACCCCAGATCGCGGCCCTGAATTGCAGGACCTGAGAGCCGGCGCACGTCGAATCGTGAACGGTGTTCTCCGCCCAGCCGACGATCTGTCCCTGATTGTTCGCGCCTGTTGCATAGCTGTTCGTGCCGCCTAACGTCGGCAGTGCGGTCATCACGCCGTTCTGCCAGCGAAATCCCTGGCATGCATGACCCGACGGCGGATCGGTCGGAAAGAAGTACTGGCACGACGATCCGTTTTCGCCGAGGGTGTCGAGCGCTGAGACTTCGGAGATGCCGGCGATCACGCCGTCATTGTTCGCAACCGGCCAGGCAACGAGGCTGTTTGGACCTCCCAGAGTTCCGAGACGGACCAACGATCCATTGATCCACGCGGTCGCCTCCGAATAAACGCCGCCAGGGAGATTCACGCCACCGGCCACCCATCCGCGATTGATGATGCTGTTCGCCTGGCCGCTTGCGCCAAGATCTGGAAGTGTGACCACCTGATACTTCGTCTGCGCCGCCAACTGAAGTGAACCTGCGAGCATTGCCACTACCATTGTTAGTTTCATCATGGTCGCAACGTAGGCTCGCTCGACGGTCAGCGTTGGACGTTCTCGGACGCCATTTGATGAAGTCCGAAAACGTCCGGTCCATCGCGCAAGATCAGCTAAGATCGGCTCCCGCGATGAATCTCGATTGGCAGGCATGCAGGCGGGCAAGGCTGGCGCGCGACGCGCGCTTCGACGGCAAATTCTTTGTCGGCATCATCAGCACGAAGATCTATTGCCGTCCGAGTTGCCCGGTGCCCACGGTGAAAGAGAAAAACGTTCGCTATTTTCCGACCGCCTCCGCGGCGGCCGAGGCGGGCTATCGGCCCTGTTTGCGTTGCCGTCCGGAATGCGTTCCGGGAACTCCGGGATGGTTAGGAACTCCGGCGACGGTTTTGCGAGCGCTTCGACTGATCGCCGAAAGCGAACTGGAAGACGGTGGAGTGGAACGTCTCGCGCGGCGGTTAGGCGTCGGCCCTCGCCACCTACGCCGCCTCTTCCTCAAACACCTCGGCGCCACACCGAGCGCGGTGGCCCATACGCGGCGTTTGCAATTTGCGAAAAAGCTGATCGACGAGACCAGCCTTCCCATGAATCAGGTTGCGCTCGCTGCGGGATTCGGCTGCGTTCGCCGCTTCAACGATACGATCCGCCGGACATACCAGCGAACGCCAACACAAATTCGCCGCCTGGCTCCGCGCACGGAACCAAGTCTCGAGAATCAGTACGTCTTTCATCTTCGCTTTCGACCGCCTTACCGGTGGAACGAGATCCTGGCGTTTCTCGCCGCCCGCGCCACGCCGGGCGTGGAGATCGTCGAAGACGGCGTGTATCGCCGTTCGATATCGCTCAACGGCAATGACGGTTGGTTTGAAGTGTCTCTCGACGAACAAATTCACTCACTCCTCATCCGGCTGCAGTTCCCCGATCCGCGTTGCTTGTTTTTTGTGATCGAGCGCATCCGCTCCATGTTCGATCTGAATGCCGACTGGCTGGCGATCGATCCGGTTTTGCGCGCTGATTCGCTGTTGGCGCGCCGCGTTGATGCCGCTCCCGGGCTGCGCGTACCAGGTTGTTGGGATGGATTCGAATTGGCCACGCGAGCCATCATCGGCCAGCAGATCAGCGTAAAAGGCGCCACGACTCTCGCGGGGCGGCTCGTGCGGGAGTTCGGGAGACCGTTCTCTGCATCGAATGGGCTCACGCATGTTTTCCCGCCGCCGGTCATACTTGCGGATGCGGACCTCACGTGCGCCGGCCTAACAAAGCGCCGAGCGGCGACCATTCGCGACTTCGCGCGGACCGTTCATGATGGGCAGATCAGTTTCGATGGGATCGTCGACTCCGATGCGTTCCTGGCGCGCCTCTGCGAAATTTCCGGCATCGGAAAATGGACGGCGCAATACGTGGCCATGAGGGCGTTGGGCGAGCCGGATGCCTTCCCTTACGGCGATCTCGCTCTTCAGCGTGCTCTCGGTTTGCGCAGCTCCGGCGATCTCGAACGGCGCGCCGAGGCGTGGCGGCCGTGGCGGTCGTACGCAACGATGTATCTGTGGAACGTGGAGGACAGCGGCCCTCCGCTGTCTGGACAGCCGGAGGCGACTGTCCTCCACGCTACATCATCAAGTCGCCGCCGTTGATGTCCAACGACGCGCCCGTGATGTACCCCGCCGCCTCAGATGCGGCGAAGCAGATCAGATCGGCAACTTCGACCGCGGTTCCCAGCCGCGGCACCGGATAGCTGGCGGCGAGGCGCTCGAGCAACTCCGGCGAGGCATTCTCGCGCGTCAGTTCGGTGTCGATCATGCCGGGACAGACGGCGTTCACGGTGATGCCGTACTGGCCGAGCTCTTTCGCCGCCGCGCGTGTTAGGCCGAGGAGTCCGGCTTTCGAGGCGGTGTAGTGAGCACCGCCTAACGTGCTCACCGTTCTTCCGGCGGACGAGGAGACATTCACGATACGTCCGTACTTCTGCGCTTTCATGATCGGAAAGACCGCTTTGATGAGCAGGAACGGTGCGGTCATGTTCACCTCGAGCGCAAGACGCCACTCTTCTGCTGTGAGATTCGGAAAGCGCGTCGACTTCGCGTGCGCCGCGTTGTTGACGAGGATGTCGACGCGGCCAAAATGTTGCATGGTTTTATTTACGATTTCTTCGGGCACGCCGGGCGCGGTGATATCGCCGCGTATTACCAGTGCCCACTCGTCAAAAGATGATTGTGAGCGCACATTGACCGCAACCGACGCGCCGCGCTCGCGCGGCCGGCGAAGTCGTGCATCGCCGGATCTTCTCATGTTGTTCACCACAGAGAGCACAGAGGGCACAGAGGCAGTCTCTGTGCTCTCTGTGGTGATTTTTACCGCCCCACCACCCACCCCGCGATCGCCAGCCACACGAAGCCTTTAATCAGCAACAGCACAAACGCCGCGGTGCCAAGTCTCCGTATCTTCACTCGGGAAAACGGAATGAGCATCGGCACTTGACGTCGATACTCTTCGTACGTGCTGCCGTATTCGCGGAGGAGATCGCGCTCCTCGAACTGAATCGCCAGCAAGATGTACGCAGCGGTGGCGACGGCGAAGAGGAGATGCGCGAATGTCATCGTGGGCGTCATCCAGAAGGCGAAGAACCAACCGACATAGAGCGGATGGCGAACGAGCCGATACGGTCCTGGCGTTCCGAACTGCAGCCTCGTGTACGGCTTGCCGAGTAGGAACAGCCACACCTGGCGCAGGTCGAACAAATCGAAATGATTGATCAGAAATGTGGCCACCAGCACCAGCAAGAAGCCGAACGCGAAGAGTGAGCGCAAAA